>CAZFBP010000322.1:0-3566 GCA_964517255.1 uncultured Chryseobacterium sp. | reverse complement strand
GCACTCATATCCTTCTTCAGAAGGAGGCGGCCGGCCGCATCGAGAATGCGCAGCACCACACGTGAGCCGCGCGCGAATCGTTGGAGGTCGAAGGTCACTGGGGATCCGGCCAGGGAAGGCTCCGGATAGACAAGATGAACAAGGTTATCGCTGGCCTCCAACTCTTCAATGTCGATTGACCAACCGCCAGTGCCCGGATCAACGAAGCTTGTGAACGGACTGCTGATGCCGTAGCACATACTGTAGCTAGCCACGCTGTCCTCCAGAAGCTGTGCCTGTGGCGATCCCGGAGCAAGCGTGTAGTACTCGTTCAGCAGCGCATTGATTGCCTTCTGCGCCCACACCTTGGGGATGAAGCCTCGGTCCTCGTCGTACTCACTTGTGAGGTCGATGGCAAAGTCGAAAGAAACAGCCTGTCCTGCCGCGCTGCCTTCGAGGTGCAGGTTCACCGGCCCCGGCTCGTCGTATCGTCCCACAATGGCAAGCTGCTGGCCCACGAAGAGGCCCATGAGTGGCAAGGGATGGATGTTCTGGATGTCCGGTCGATCGAAGGTGGCCAGCGGCGAAAGCAGCACGGGGTTCTGAATCTGGGTGTAGAAGTCGCCCATCACTTGCGAGAAATTGGCGGTTGCCAGGAACTGCGACACGCCGTTGTTCTGGACGGCGAGCTGGTTGAGCAATTGCTCGTTGAATCCATCGCCGATGCCGAAGGTGAAGATCTGCAGGTCGGGAGCGATCTGCTGGCGCAGTTGCGAGGCGTTGCTCAGAATGACCGCATTCGACTGGCTGTCCTGTCCGTCGGTGAGGAAGATCATCGGCCGGGCATGTTCGGGCTGGGAACTCGTGTAGTTGTTGATGCCGAGCGTTATCGCGGTGTTGATGCTGGTGCCTCCACCTGCCTGCACCTGGGCGATCCAGTTGAGCGCCGAGGTCTGGGTGGCGGCGTTGAACGGCACGAGGTCGTTGCTCCACGCAGTGGCCGTAGAATTGAAGGTGATCACGTTGAAGTAGTCCCCAAGGTTCAGGTTATCCACCATGTAGGCGGCGGCTGTCTTCGCCTCCTGGATCTTGGTTCCGGACATGCTACCCGAATTGTCTATCACGATCACGAAGTCCTTCGCGATCACGGTGCTCGTGGGCTCCGGCTCAATGAGCAGCACGAAGAAGCCGTTGCCCAGCTCATCGCACTTCACCAGAGAATCGGGCAGGTAGTTGCTCATGCTGATAAGGCCATAGCCCAACGGGTCGAGGTCGTAGCCCAGTGCGAACCCATGCGCGGAAGGCACGTTCGTGGCGGCCATATTCAGGGTAGCACTGTCTGCCTGCAAGGAGATCGATGGGGCGCCGGGCATCCAGGATCCAATCCCAGTCAACCCGATGCCGGTGATTGCCCGCTGCGAGCGTACCGAGGCGGAGATGCCCAGATGCGCGATAGGCGTAGTGAGCACGGCGGCATAGTTCGCGCCCGCCAGCAGCTCCACATGCGCATTGGCATAGGGGAGCAATTGCACGTAGCTCAATTCCACGGCGATGCTCCCGGCTGGTGGTATGCCTTGCTGCAGGCGGAAGTAGATCGGCGTTTCACCGAGGTACTCCACCAACTGCGGCGCCGGTGGCTGGCCACCCTGCCCGGTGCCGGCGCCGGGCAGGATGGTGTCCGGAGGCTGCGCCACCATGGAGGCCTGGTGCCACGTTCCATCAAGGAGCCAGCGCAGGCGCACCGCGCTCGCTGTTTCGGGCAACGGGTAGGCGTACTTCGGATAAACCGTGTCCGGGCCGGCATTGATGAACCGTTGCGAGCTGCGCACGATGGCCACCTGGTCCTCCACATCGATCGCGATGTGGCTCGAATCCATGGGCAGCAGCGCATTCGCGGCAGCGTCGACGATCAGGATGCCTTGCGCTTGCGCAACATGCACGGCGCATATGCAGCACGAAGCGACCAACAGACAGCGGATGGTTCTCATGGCAGCTGGTTTTGGTTTGGGAAAGGAACACGGACCAAGGACGCGACCAAAGGGCCGGACGCTGCCCCTATCAGTTGGGCGGCCTATGCACCCGAAGGATCGAATGCAAGAGAGGCTCGTGCTGCTGTTGATAGAAGCGGCGGAATCCAACGGTGCCGCGAATCCGCGACTCACGGCGATGAATCACCAAGTTGCTAGAATCCCCCAACCCCCGGCCCTGCCGCCACACCACTGTTCAAGTGCGCAGCGAGCGCTGCTTCGTTGTTGATCAGCACCCTGCGCGCCTTGCTGCCCTCGAAGGCGCCGAGGATGCCAACGCCCTCCTTCAGTCCCCGTTGAACCGCCCTTGCTTCAGAACAGGAAGCCGATCCGCATCATGGGCGTCAGCGTGATGCTCATGCCCTTGTTGCTGGTCGTGCTCATGAAGGCCGCATCGGGGTCGTACTTGTCCTCGAAGCGGATGAGCACGTTGCGCTCGAATCCCAAGGCATAGCCAGGGCCCTTGAGGTCATCCTTGGTCTTGATGGAATGGTACATCATGTAGCCCAGTTCGATGCCCATATCGAGCGAGAAGCGCTCGGCCAGCACTTTGCGGATCCCCCAGTCGTACACCAGCCGTATGACGGTATGGTCGTACTCAAAATCGTAGATCGGCCCGTTCCCATAAGGGCTCCAGTCCGACGCAATGAAGCGCGGGTCGATCTTCTCCGTAGTGGTGCCGCCGGTGTATTCCAGGCCGATGCTCATGTAATAGCCCAAGGGTTGACTGAGGCCGCCGCCCGCGGTCATCGAGTAATGGATGCCGATGCCGAAGCCCTTGCCCGTCACTGTGCCCAGCTTGACTTCATCGTTGATCCCGAGCCATCCCTCGCCGAGGTATTGCAGGTCTCTGTTCACGCTCAGCAGACGCGCATCAAGGCGCAGCCCACCGGTCCGGCTCAGGCCTCGGAACACGCTCAGGCTCCAGGCATCGGACCAGAGGCGGTCGTTCACGCCGATGGAGACCACGTTCTTGGCGCCGAGGTAACCGTATTGGCCATGGCTGCTGGCTAGGGCGAGCAGCAGAAAGGGGAGGAGCAGTGCGCGCTTCATCAGTCGATATCGAGTATGGATTCGTACACCGCGCTCTTCAGGTTGGTGCGCGTGAGCTTGTACTGGATCACGGCGCGCCGCATGCGCACCTGCTGGGTCTCGGTGCTGAACTTGACGTGCTTCAGCTCGAAGGCGTACCGGTTGCTGCCGCCCGCGACGCGGCGCATCCAATAGCCGGGGTACATCACGAACACGGCGCCCAGCGCATTGCCCACGATGCGCGTGCGGTCGTCGAAGGCCCGGACGTAGAGCGCTTCCACCGTGCCGTAGCCCTGCTCCACCAGGAATTGCCAGTAGTAGGGGTCGATGTAGTAGAACTTCATCTCCTTCTTCGACCGCTTGCGGCGCTTGAGCTTCTCGCCATCCAGCGCGTCCTCGAGCTCTTCGCGATCAACGGTGGCCAGCGTGTCGGCGTCCGTGCTGCTTTTCTCCACCGTCTTGCGCTTGCTCTTGCGCTGCCTCAGTTCCGCACGTGCCTCCTCGCGCCGCACGGACCGGTCCTGCTCC
>CAZFBP010000321.1:0-3571 GCA_964517255.1 uncultured Chryseobacterium sp. | reverse complement strand
CCTTTGGCAGCACCACGCTTCCCAATGCCGGCAACCAGGACATCTTCCTGGCACGCTGCGATGCAGGGGGTGTACCCTCCTGGGCAACCCGTCTCGCGGTGAACAGCTTCAGTGAGCGATCGTTCACGCTATCCGTAGATGATGCGGGGAATGCGTGGATATGCGGTCAACAACCCTTCGACGCGCTTTTCGGCACCCTGCTCTTTCCAGGTGGTGGCATGTTCATCACCCAATACGATCCCGCCGGGAATACGATCCTGGTGGAGCGACCCACTTCGGCCTACATCGCGGCGCACCTTCTCGGGCCCGCGGGTGAACATTACGTGTGGGGACAGCACTTTGTAAGCTGGTTCGACGCAACGGATTCGATCCCGGTCGGCATCACACCCACGTATGAAGGCTATGTTGCCCGCTACCGGCCCGACCTGTCGTTCCACTGGGTGCAGGAATGCGGTGTGCACCAGATGGCTTTTGACGCAGTGACCGATGTGGTCGTCGGCGATGCCGGGGCCTCCTACCTCTGCGGCCATTTCAACACCAGCGCCACCTTCTGCAACGACACCGTTGCGTTGGGCCTGGGGAACGTTGCTCTCTTCGTGGCTGGTCGCGATGCGAACGGGGCTTGTATATGGACCCGACAGATCAAGACCACCCGGCCCCCGGGCACGAACACAGAAGCCCGCATGGTCGGCATCGCTCGCGCATCAAATGGTGACCTGGTGGTCGCAGGCCACTTCCAAGGAACACTCGACTTCGACGGAACGATCCTCGAGAGCACCGGTGGAAAGGACCTCTTTGTTGCCCGATACGATGCGGGCGGTACACTGCAGTGGGCGCTGAGCGAGGGCGGACCAGGTATCCAGCAAGCCACCTCCGTTGCGATGGATGCCTCAGGGAACATCATTGTTACAGGTACATTCAACGATGCGTTCACGGTAGGGAGCGATGCACTCAGCGTAGCTGGTGCATCCGACGGGTTCATCGCGAAGTACACGGCCTCGGGAAGTCCGATATGGGCGAGGAGCATGGGTGGCGCGGGGTTCGACAGCGCCTATGGTGTTGGGTGCGACGCCACGGGGAACATCCATGTCACCGGCTCTTATGTCAACCAGTGCACGTTCGGCTCCATCACGGTGAACGGCACGGGAACGCAGGACCTGTTCATTGCCAAGTACAGCGCCACCGGGACCGCGATCTGGGCGCTCGGTAGCACGGGCGCAGGCTCAAGGCAGGGTTTTGACGTAGCCGTTTCCCCTGCAGGAGAGGTCTTCTTCTCCGGAAGCCACCTTGGAATTACGACGCTCGGTGGCACGAGCATAACCGGTGACCCGGCGATCACTTACGCGCTTGCAGGTCGCATCGATGCCAGTGGCGCGGTTCTTTGGCTGAAGCAGTTCCCATCCACCGGCGAGAGCAATGGCGGCAGCTTGGTGCTTCGACCGAGCGGTGAACTGGTGATCTCCGGATCCTACTACATCGACATCGACCTCGATGGGACCACCCTTACCGATGCCGGTGGAGCGTACAACATGTTCCTGGCCGGGCTGCTTCCCTCGGGTACCATCAACTGGACGCAAGCCATCGTCACCACGAACCCCTTGGATCTGTTGGGTGGAACCGTGGCAGCGGATGCACAACACGTATTTGTATCAGGCTCGTTCGGAAGCGGGGTGTTCGATGTCTTCACTCCGTACATCGGCTCCGCGACCTTCATGCCAGGGGATCCTGGTTCAGAGCGTCTGGCACCGAACGCCTTGGACGGTTTCATAGCGAAATACGAGATCCCCCAGAGCGTGGGCATACCACCTGCGGGCGCGGAAATGGACCTTCTTGCAGCACCCAACCCGGTCCAACACTTACTGACCATCACCACGACGCTCCAACTGGATCTCCACACAAGGGTCATCGTTCGTGACATGAGCGGCCGCGAAATGCAGGCACCGGTGACGTGTTCGTACAATAGCATCCAACTGGACGTTTCGGACCTGAGCCCTGGTGTCTATGCGCTCAGCATTAGCGCTGGAGACCAGCTCCATACGCAGCAGTTCGTGAAACAGTAAGCGGATGACCGTCTCCTTGGAAGCACTGGAACCACCAGGACCGCTCAGCTCAATCCGCTGATCACACCGTTCGCATCGATGTCCATGCCCTCCGCCGCGGGCACTTCGGGCAGGCCGGGCATGCGCATGATCTCGCCGCAGATGGGCACCACGAAGCCGGCGCCGGCGCTGATCTCGATGTCGCGCACGGTGATGCGGAAGCCGGTGGGCGCGGCGCGCAGCTCCTTGTTGTCGCTGAAGCTGTACTGCGTCTTGGCCATGCAGATGGGCACGCCGTTGAGGCCCAGCTTGTCGATGCGGCGCAGCGCGGTCTCGGCATCGCCGCTGTAGTCCACGCCGTCGGCGCGGTAGATCTCGCGGGCGATGGTCTCGATCTTCTGCTTGATGGAGCCGTTGAGGTCGTAGAGCGGCTTGAAGTCGCTCTTGCCCTCCTCGATCACGCGCAGCACGGCGCTGGCGAGGTCCGTCATGCCGTCGCCACCCTTCGCAAAGCCCTGCGCGAGCACCGCTTCGGCACCGCGCTCGGTGCAGTAGGCCTTGATCAGATCGATCTCCTCAGGCGTATCCGTAGGGAAGTGGTTGATGGCCACCACGGCCTTCACGCCGAACTTGGCCACGTTCTCGATGTGGCGGCCCAGGTTAGCCAGGCCTGCCTTGAGCTTCTCGGGCGCAGCGTTGTTCACCTCCTTCACATCCACGCCGCCGTGGTAGCGCAGCGCACGCACCGTGGCCACGATGACCGCGGCGCTGGGCTTCAGGCCTGCCGCGCGGCACTTGATGTCGAAGAACTTCTCCGCACCGAGGTCCGCGCCGAAGCCTGCTTCCGTCACCACGTAATCGCCGAGGCTGAGGCCCATCCGCGTGGCCAGCACGCTGTTCACTCCTTGCGCGATGTTGGCGAAGGGCCCCCCGTGCAGGATGGCAGGATTGCCTTCGAGCGTCTGCACCAGGTTCGGCTTGATGGCATCCTTAAGCAGGATGGCCATGGCGGCTTCAGCCTTCAAGTCACGGGCATACACAGGTGTGCGGTCCCAGCGCTGGCCCACGTAGATGTCGCCGAGGCGCTTCTTCAGGTCCTCGAACGAAGCAGCGAGGCAGAGGATCGCCATCACCTCGCTCGCGGGCGTGATGTTGAATCCATCCTCGCGCGGCACGCCGCCATTCACGCCACCAAGTCCGATGGTGATCTTCCGCAGCGCGCGGTCGTTCATGTCCATCACCCGCTTCCACGCGATGGTGCGCGGATCGATGCCCAGCGAGCGCTTGCGATTCTGCAGGTTGTTGTCGATGAGCGCAGCGAGCAGGTTGTTGGCTTTCTCGATGGCCGAGAAGTCGCCCGTGAAATGCAGGTTGATGTCCTCCATCGGCACCACTTGCGCGTAACCGCCACCGGCCGCGCCGCCCTTCATGCCGAAGACCGGACCAAGGCTCGGCTCGCGCAGCACCACCACGCTCTTCTTGCCCAGTTTGCTCAGGCCCTCGTGCAGCCCGATGCTCGTGGTGGTCTTGCC
>CAZFBP010000320.1:2276-3590 GCA_964517255.1 uncultured Chryseobacterium sp. | reverse complement strand
ACACCCTCAGTTACGACCTGCGCCACAAGGCCATCACCGAGACCAGCCAGCAGCGCAAGAACGAGGCCCTCAAGCGGCTGAACGTGGTGGAGGCCTTCCGAAGTGCCAATAGCCGCCGGGAGAACAAGCCCGAGTGGATGATCGTGAAGGTAGTGCCGGTGATCCCGCCCGAGCTGCGCCCCTTGGTGCCCCTGGACGGTGGACGCTTCGCCACCAGCGATCTGAACGACCTGTACCGCCGCGTGATCATCCGCAACAACCGCCTCAAGCGCTTGGTGGAGATCAAGGCTCCGGAAGTGATCCTGCGCAACGAGAAGCGCATGCTGCAGGAGGCTGTGGACAGCCTCTTCGACAACAGCCGCAAGAGCAGCGCCGTGAAGAGCGAGAACAATCGCCCGCTGAAGTCCCTGAGCGATTCGCTCAAGGGCAAGCAGGGCCGCTTCCGCCAGAACCTGCTCGGTAAGCGCGTGGACTACAGCGCCCGCTCCGTGATCGTGGTGGGACCCGACCTGAAGCTGCATGAATGCGGCCTGCCCAAGGACATGGCCGCCGAGCTCTTCAAGCCCTTCATCATCCGCAAGCTCATCGAGCGGGGCATCGTGAAGACCGTGAAGAGCGCCAAGAAGATCGTGGACAAGAAGGAACCCGTGGTGTGGGACATCCTGGAGAGCGTGCTGAAGGGCCACCCTGTGCTCCTCAACCGTGCGCCAACGCTGCACCGCCTCGGCATCCAGGCCTTCCAGCCCAAGCTCATCGAGGGCAAGGCGATCCAGCTCCACCCGCTGGTCTGCACCGCGTTCAACGCTGACTTCGACGGTGACCAGATGGCCGTGCACGTGCCGCTGGGCAACAGCGCCATCCTGGAGGCCCAGCTGCTGATGCTGGCCAGCCACAACATCCTCAACCCGGCCAACGGCGCGCCCATCGCGGTGCCCAGCCAGGACATGGTGCTCGGCCTGTACTACATCACCAAGGGCCGCAAGAGCGAGAAGGACCATCCCATCCGCGGTGAAGGCTCCATCTTCTACAGCGCCGAGGAAGTGAACATCGCCTTCAACGAAGGCATGTTGGACCTGCACGCCTGGATCAAGGTGCGCTGGACCGACCCCCAGGGGGAAACGAGCTTGATCGAGACCACCACCGGACGGGTGCTCTTCAATGAAGTGGTGCCTGAGGAGGTGGGCTACATCAACGAGGTGCTGACGAAGCGCTCCTTGCGCGACATCATTGGCCGTGTGGTCCGTGAGAGCGGTACGGCCAAGGCCGCCAAGTTCCTGGACGATATCAAGGAACTCGGGTTCATGAACGCCTTCC
>CAZFBP010000320.1:1384-2266 GCA_964517255.1 uncultured Chryseobacterium sp. | reverse complement strand
ATTGAGCTTCAACTTGGCCGACGTGGTGATCCCCGCCGAAAAGGACAAGCTGATCAAGGCCGCGCAGGACGAGGCTGACGAGGTGACGGGCAACTACAACATGGGCCTGATCACCAACAATGAGCGGTACAACCAGACCATCGACATCTGGACGCACACCAACAGCAAGCTCACCTTTACGCTGATGGAGCGCCTGAAGACCGATAATCAGGGCTTCAACTCCATCTACATGATGATGGACTCCGGTGCCCGTGGCTCCAAGGAGCAGATCCGCCAGCTCAGCGGCATGCGCGGCCTGATGGCCAAGCCCCAGAAGAGCGGTGGCGGACAGGACATCATCGAGAACCCGATCCTTTCCAACTTCAAGGAGGGCTTGTCCATCCTGGAGTACTTCATCTCCACCCACGGTGCGCGTAAAGGATTGGCCGATACCGCACTGAAGACGGCTGACGCCGGTTACCTCACTCGCCGATTGGTGGACGTGGCCCAGGACGTGGTGATCACCGCTGATGATTGCGGTACGTTGCGCGGCTTGGTGGCCACCGACCTGGTCAAGAACGAGGAAGTGGTGGAATCCCTGCGCGACCGTATCCTTGGCCGCACCACCGTGCACGACGTGCTGCACCCGCAGACGGGCGAGCTCATCGTTGCCAGCGGCGAGAACATTGATGAGGAGATCGCCGGCATCATCGGCAATAGCCCGATCGAGGAGGTGGAAGTACGCAGTGTGCTGACGTGCGAACAGCGCCATGGCGTTTGCGCCAAATGCTACGGGCGCAACCTTGCCACGGGCCGCATGGTCCAGATCGGCGAAGCCGTCGGCGTCATCGCCGCACAGTCCATCGGGGAACCGGGCACCCAGCTTACCCTGCGTACCTTCCA
>CAZFBP010000320.1:0-1374 GCA_964517255.1 uncultured Chryseobacterium sp. | reverse complement strand
GTGGGCGGTGTGGCAGGCAAGATCACCGAGGACAGCCAGATCGTGGCCAAGTACGACGGTCGACTGGAGATCGACGAGCTGCGCACCGTGAAGAAGAAGGGCCGCAAGGGCGAGGATGCCGAAGTGGTCATCAGCCGCAGCGCGGAAATGCGGATCGTGGACAACAACACCGGAATCGTGCTCACCACCAGCAACATCCCCTACGGTGCGATGTTCTATTCACAACCTGGAAAGCAGGTGAAGAAGGGAGAGATGATCTGCCAGTGGGATCCCTACAACGCGGTGATCATCTCGGAACTTTCCGGAAAGCTCGCCTTCGAGAGCATCGAGGAAAGCGTGACCTTCCGCGAGGAGATCGACGAGCAGACGGGCTTCACCGAGAAGGTGATCGTGGAGAGCCGCGACAAGCGCAAGAACCCGACGATCAGGATCATCGATGCCAAGAGCAAGGAGGAGATCAAGAGCTACTCCCTCCCCGTGGGCGCGCACATCGCGGTGAGCGAAGGGGACAAGGTGGAAGCAGGCGATATCCTGGTCAAGATCCCCCGCAGCTCCGGCAAGGGTGGTGACATCACCGGTGGCCTGCCCCGCGTTACCGAGCTGTTCGAAGCCCGGAACCCGAGCAACCCCGCCGTGGTCAGTGAGATCGACGGTATCATTTCCTACGGCAAGATCAAGCGTGGCAATCGCGAGATCATCGTGGAAAGCCGCACCGGCGAGCACAAGTTCTATCTGGTGCCACTGAGCAAGCACATCCTGGTGCAGGAGAACGACTTCGTAAAGGCGGGCCAGTCCCTCAGTGACGGCTCCATTGCCCCGGGCGACATCCTCAACATCCAGGGTCCCACCCGCGTGCAGGAATACCTGGTGGACGAGGTGCAGGACGTGTACCGGATGCAGGGCGTGAAGATCAATGACAAGCACTTCGAAGTGATCGTGCGCCAGATGATGCGGAAGGTGGAGATCGAGGACCAGGGCGACACCAAGTTCCTCGAGCGCCAAGCCGTGATGAAGGCGGAGTTCATGGAGGAGAATGACAACATGTTCGACAAGCTCGTGGTGACCGATGCCGGCGATAGCGCGAACGTGAAGGAAGGCCAGATCATCACGCTGCGCAAGCTGCGCGATGAGAACAGCGTGCTGAAGCGAAAGGACGGCAAGCTCGTGGAGACGCGGCCTGCCACCCCCGCCACCAGCCGCCAGCTGCTCATGGGCATCACCCGTGCATCGCTCCAGACCGAAAGCTTCATCAGTGCCGCATCCTTCCAGGAGACCACCAAGGTGCTCAACGAGGCTGCGGTAGCCGCTAAGGAGGATGACCTCAAAGGCCTGAAGGAGAATGTGATCGTGGGCCATTTGATCCCTGCGGGCACC
>CAZFBP010000319.1:0-3609 GCA_964517255.1 uncultured Chryseobacterium sp. | reverse complement strand
GCGCCGCGGTCAATCCGTAGTCATCCTTCCAGAGCAGCGGCACGGCGGTCTGCATCAGGGCGAAGGCCGTGATGTAGATGAAGCCGATGAGGTAGAGGTCGCGGAAGCGGGCATCGCGCAGCGACTTGATGGTGGCCGTGATGGGAGCGAACCGGATCGGCGCCTTGGCATCGCGCTGCGTATGCGATTCCGGCAGGAGGAACCAGATGCCAGCCAGGTTGAGCACGCACAGTCCGAAAGCCATGTAACCGACGGACTCCGCGCCGAAGAGATCATAGACAAGGCCTCCGAGCGGCGGGCCGAAGATGAACCCGAGTCCGAACGCAGCACCCACCATTCCCAACGATTTCGCGCGGCGCTCGACCGGCGTGATGTCGGTGATGTAGGCCTGAGCCGCAGCGATGTTCGCCGAGCCCACGCCGGTGAGCATGCGCGAGAGCATCAGCAGCCAAACGGTGCTGGCGAACGAGAAGAGCAGGTAGCTCACCGCGCTGATGGCGACGGCGACGAAGATCACAGGGCGCCTTCCGAAGCGGTCGCTCACCGCGCCCCAGAACGGGCCGAAGGCGTACATGAGCAGCGAGAAGGCGACCGACGTATCGCCCACCAAGGCATCGCTGGCGCCCAGCTCGCGCGCCACGAAGGGCACCACAGGGATGAAGATCCCGAAGCCCACCAGGTCGATGAAGATGGTGATGAAGAGAACGACGAGGCGCCGGTCCATGTGAAGCGCGCGAAAGTAGGCCGGGGCTCTTCCGCCTTATTCCACCGCCACGAAGGGCCGCGCCACCGCCGTGCCCTTGCGCACGTAGGGCCGCACAATCAAGCGGATCGTGTTCTTCCAGCTCAGGTATTTCCAGCCCCAGTTGAAGAGCACCACCGCGCGGTTGCGGAAACCCACGAGCTGCGCCACATGCACCAGCATCCAGAGGATCCAGGCGATTGTTCCGCCAAAGCTCCAGCGGCCCATGTCAACCACCGCCTTTCGCCTTCCGATCACCGCCATGCGGCCCTTGTCACGGTAGCTGAACAGCAAACCCTCCTTCCCTTCTGCGCGACGAATGAGGTTCTTCGCCAAGTGCCGCCCTTGCTGAATGGCAACAGTAGCCACCTGCGGATGGCCCTTCGGGTACGCGGGCTCTTCCATCAGGGCCATGTCGCCGAGCACGTAAATGTCATGGAGGCCAAGCACGGCGTTGGTGCGATCAACGTTGAAGCGGCTCGCGCGCTCGTTCAATCCGGCTTCCAGGCCAGGTATCGTCACGCCCTTCACGCCTGCGGCCCAGATCACGGTGTGCGTTCCGATCATGGTTCCATCCACCAGCGCGATCCCTTCCGCATCGCCTCCTGCCACGCGCTGGTTCAAGCGGACCTCCACGCCGAGCTCCTGCAGGTAACGCAGCGCATTCGCGCTCGCCTTCTCCGAGAAATTCTTCAGCACGCGCTCATTGCTGTCGATCAGCATGATCCGCATCAAGCTGCTGTCGAGCTCCCGGTACTCGAGGCGCAGCACGGTGCGGCGGATCTCGGCCAAAGCGCCCGCCAGCTCCACGCCGGTGGGCCCTGCGCCTACGATCACGAAGTTGAGGCTGTGCCTGCGCTCCTCGTCATCCGCGAGCACCATGGCGCGCTCGAACTCCTGGAGGAAATCGCTGCGGATATCGAGCGCCTGGCTGATGCTCTTGAGCTGCATGGCCACCTCGGCCATCTGCCGGTTGCCGAAGAAATTGGTGGTGCTGCCCAGCGCGAGCACGAGGACGTCGTAGCTGAAATCGCCCACGTTCGTCACCACGCGCTTCTCCTCGGGCGCCACGCGCTTCACCTCGGCCATGCGGAAGGCCACATTGGGCATCGGGCCCACGGTGCGGCGGAATGGATGCCCGATGCTGTCGGCGCCGAGGCTCGCGGTGGCCACTTGGTAGAGCAGCGGCTGGAAGCAATGGTGGTTCTGCTTGTCGAGCAGCAGCACCTTGTACGGCTTGCCCGCCAGGCGTTGGATCACTTCCAATCCCGCGAAACCGCCACCGACCACCACGACCGTCGGATAGGGCAGCTGATCGTAGGCGTGCTTATCGGTCGTCCACATCGTGCGCGCTGTTCACTGGGCCTTCTCAGCGCATGGGGCGAAGATCCGGACATTTGTCGCCGCGCATGCTGCACACTGACACCATCGCCGCCATCTCCACCGCACCCGGCACCGGGGCCATCGCGCTGTTGCGGCTCACGGGGCCGAAGACCGAGGCCATCGCACGCGCCGTGTGCGAGGAGCTGCCCGAGGCGGTCACCGAGCGCTTGGCCATGCGCTGCGCCTTCCATGATGCGGAGGGCCGCATCGATGATGGCCTGCTCACGTTCTTCCGCGGGCCGCGCTCCTACACCGGGCAGGATGTAGCTGAGCTGGCCGTGCACGGGTCGCCTTACATCCAGCAGCGCCTGATCGAGGCCATGCTCGCCGCTGGCGCCCGCCTGGCGATGCCCGGCGAGTTCACCCAGCGCGCCTTCCTCAACGGCAAGCTCGACCTCAGCCAGGCCGAGGCCGTGGCCGACCTGATCGCCAGCCAGAGCGCCGCGCAGCATCGCCTGGCCATGCAGCAGATGCGCGGTGGCTTCGGCAAGCGGATCGAGGAACTGCGCCAGCAACTCATCGACTTCGCCGCGCTGATCGAATTGGAGCTCGACTTCGGCGAGGAGGACGTGGAGTTCGCCAAGCGGCCCGAGCTGATCGCGCTGATCGACCGCATCACGGGCATCTGCGCCGGGCTGATCGAGAGCTTCCGGTACGGCAATGCCGTGCGGCAGGGCGTACCCGTGGCCATCGTGGGCGCGCCCAACAGCGGCAAGAGCACCTTGCTCAATGCGTTGCTGCAAGAGGATCGCGCCATCGTGAGCGAGATCCCCGGCACCACGCGCGACACGGTGGAAGAGACCATCACCATCGGCGGCGTGCTCTTCCGCTTCATCGACACGGCGGGGATCCGCAGCACCGACGACACCATTGAGAAGCTCGGCATCGAGCGCAGCTACAAGAAGGCGAAAGAGGCGGCGATCGTGGTGCTGCTCGGCGATGCGAGCGTGATGAACGAGCAGGCCTTCGCCTTCGAGGCGGCCATGCTGCGCGAGCGCATCGGCTCGGAAGCGGAGATCGTGCCGTTGCTGAACAAGAGCGACCTGGCGCCGGTGAAGGCCCTAAGCACGCTCTCCATCAGCGCGAAGAAGGTCGAAGGCTTGGAGCCGCTCAAGCAGCGCTTCCTCGACCTGGTGAACGCCACAGCCGCGCCCGGCGACATCGTGGTGACCAACGCGCGGCACGTGGATGCGCTCACCAAGGCGCGTCAGGCGCTGCTCGATGCACGCGCGGCCATCGAGCAAGGCATCAGCGGCGAGCTGCTCGCCGTGGACCTGCGCCGCGCGCAGCACCACTTGGGCGAGATCACCGGCAGGATCACGCCGGATGACCTGCTGGGGAGCATCTTCGGGCGGTTCTGCATCGGGAAGTAATCAGGCCTCCTTGGTCGAATACCCTTTATCCGCAAGGGATTCAGCGGTGACAAAGATGTTTGTAACATCATTGTTACAAACAAAGCCGTTACATTCGCCGGGCGCAGTACC
>CAZFBP010000318.1:0-3620 GCA_964517255.1 uncultured Chryseobacterium sp. | reverse complement strand
AACGCCGGGGCCGGAGACCGCGATGTTGAAGTCGCATTGCGCGGGCGAGGTGGAACCGCCATCCTGCACGCCGCTCACCACCACCCAGTACTGCGTATTGGGCGCTAGTGATTGGGTGGTGACACTGACCGCCTGCGTGCCCGATGCGCATGCGCCCACCGATGCGAACTGGGCGGGGTCGCAGTTCGCGGTGCCTGACAACACCGCGACGCTCAGTTCATTGTCCATGCCGCCCACCACTGGGCAGTCAATTCCATTGATCGTGACCTGGACGGGCGCATTCTGGCTGTTGGTGGTGAAGGTGTACCAGACCTGATTGCCACCCGGCTGGCAGAAGGCGGGCACCGGACCGTTCGCCCCGGTGTTGTTGCCGGCGACCCCTTGTTGCGCGCAGAGCAGCGCGGCGGTGGAGCAATCGCTGTTGGCAGGCTGCGCGAAGGCCAGGCTTTGGATCAGCAGGAAGAGGGCGAGAAATCCGATGCGCATGTGCGAATGAGGCGCACGCCTGCCGTTGGCAGGCAGGCGCGCACTGCCCCGCCGCAAGTTGGCGCGCCCGCTATCCGCGCCCGGCAAGGGCCGCAGCGCAGTTTCGCACAGCGTTCTGTTGAGGGGGGCGGGGGCTATGGAAGCTGCTCGTGCCGCACCATGAGGTGATCGCCTTCCAACGCTTGCAGGATGACGTCGCGATCGTTGGCGGCGCCCACGTACCTCACAACGCCGTCGCAATTCGTGTCCTCGCTGAGATAGCCGATGACCGAGTCAATCACATTGGTCGCGCCAATGGCAAGAAGCACCGCATCCCTGTCGTTGCCCGCTCCCACGTACTTCACCGCACCATTGCTATTCGCGTCGCCAGGCCACAGCATGCGCATCCCGTCCGCCTCCATCTGGGCCGATGAGCCGAAAGTGGCCGTTGCAGCGTCGGTGAAATCCAAGGTTGACAGCGATGCGCCGAGCGTGACGGGTTGAGCGGACATCGCACTGAGGTGATTCCTATGCCGGGCTCTGACGTAGTAATTGCCCGCGCCAACCAGGAAGTCGATGTCCGCATGGCCATCCGGAGCAGTGACCCAGCCATTGCGATGAAGCAGCCCGACCCGCGTGGCGACCACCGTGCTGCCGTCAGCGGCATCCAGCAGTTCCAGCCACGTCCAATCCACCACGGCATCATCGCCGGAATGAGCCAGCAGACTCATGGGCGCATTCGTCTGTCCCACTCCATTCACCGCCACGAAGCCCGGACCGGCATAGGGCTGGCCCATCGGAACCAAGGATTGCTGCCGGAGGTCATCACGCATCAGGCCAGTGCTGGAGTCGTAGGCGCCGCCCAAGAAGATGCGCGCCCGGAGCCTTGCTCGTGGATCCGGCATGTTGTGGTAACGAGCAACAATGAGCCGCTCTTCGTCTGAGGCGCCACGCCCCCATGCGAGCAAACGACCATCGGGCATCACAGCCACACCACTTACCTGAAGGCCACCTTCGGGGACTTCGGCCATGCGTGATGCAGGAAGGTCCGCCGAGTCCAGCACCAAGCCGAAGGTCTCATCGCGCGCGCCATTCTCGAAGCGTCTCCCGATCTCCCATGACGCTCCGGTGATGTAAAGCCTGTTCTCGATGTCTGATGTCATGCAGCGCACCGCTGCGTAACCCGGCCATACCGATTGGCTGTATTGCAGCGGCGTCCCGATCCGTTTGGTGGTAAGGCGGCCGCAGAAGCTCCCGACGGCACCGGCCATAACGCCATCAACGGTCACATGCATGGCGTTGAAAGCGGCCTCTCCTCCCGGATTGGCGCAATTCGGGTTCGTGTTGAAGGAATCCAAGGTGGTTCCGGCGCGATCAATCACGCATACCCCGGACGCGCCGACTTGCCAAGGGGAGATGAAGCCTTCGAATTGATTCCCCAGGACCAGCTTGCCATCCGTCATCTCCTCAACGAAGCGGATCCTCGAGGTGACGAATCCGAACAGATTCTGCCACGGCGGCCAGGAGACCACCCCGTTCTCGCCAAATGTCGAATCCGGCAGAAAGGCATCGTCCAGAAGCATGGCGTAGGTGTACGCCAAATCGCCGGACGGCGAAGGCAGGGAATACCGCCCCCAGATCAAGCCCCCGCCATGATGCAGCTTCTTGAAGCCATCAATGGTCTGGTCCGTAAAGCGGAGCCACGCCGAATCATGGAGCAGGCCGCCTTGCCCGAACCCCAAATCAAGCTGATGCGCCGCATCGAAATGCAGGAAGTGCATGCCCGCGTCGCTCTGGAGCTGCACGTACACCTCAGGGCCATGGGGGCAAGCCATGAGGAACCGCACATTGGTCAGCGCATGAGCGGCAGCGATTTCCGCCGCCGATACCGGAGGAGAAGGCATGCTGTCCAGGGAAGCATCACTCCGTACCGATAAGAAGCGCAGCGAACCCCATGAGTGCGTGACGAAGTACGCAGTAAGGCTGTCATCGAAGGTGATGAGGCGGAGGTTCACCACTTGGCTATCGCCGCCCATGGTGGCCAGCGATACGCCCAGCGCGCCATCACCGGCGAATGTGGTGTCCAATGTTCCGGGTTGCTGCGCCCGCATCGCGCATGGAAGGAGCATCCCAGCACTGACCAGCAGGAAGAACCGGCAGCTGCGAAGGGCGCTCATGGTGCTGGCCTTGGTCATGCGATTTGGCATGGCGCGCCGCAGAGATCAGTAACTGAACCGCTGCCCGAAAAGGTTGCCGTCCAAGGTCTGCAGGATCACGTCCCTGTCATTCTCGGAGCCCACGTACTTCACCTGCCCATCGAGGTTGGTGTCCTCCGGATGGTATCCGTTGATCATGCCCAACGGGCTGCCTCCAAGGGCCACCAGGATTCGATCGCGGTCGTTCATCTGCCCCACGTAGCGGATGTACGCGTTGGTATTCGTGTCGCCCGGCCAGAGCATGCGCGTGCTGTTCACTTGCATCTGGCCTTCAGCGCCACGGATCGGGAACGACGGATCGGTGAAATCCAGCACCGTGGTCCATGGTCCCAGGGCAATAGGCTCGAGCGAAGTTGCTCTCAAGTGGTTCCGGTGGCGGACGCGCACGAAGTAGTTGCCCGCTCCGGCGCTGAAATCGATCTGCCGTGACCCGCTCGAACTCACCACGCTTCCGTCGCGACGGAGCAGGGCGGCCCTCGCGGCCAGCACGCTGCTGCTATCCGTGGCACTCAGCAGCTCCAGCCACACCCAATCCACGATCGCGGTATCGCCCTCGGCTTGCAGGGCGTGCGGAGACGCCAGCCACGAGCCCACTCCGTTGGGCGATGAGAAGAATGGCAGGCCGTAGGGCTGGATCGAAGGCACCAGCCCCTGCTGCCGCAGGTCGTCGCGCATCAGGCCCGTGGCCGCATCGTAGGCGCCGCCGAGCATCATGCGCAGCTCCACACGGGTGCGCGGGTCGGGGATGTTGTGGTAGCGGGCGATCACGACCCGGTTGGCGCTATCCACCTCGCTCCGGCCTGCCACGAGGAGCTTCCCATCGGCTTGCACGCACATGGAGCTGACGTAAGCATATTGGCCAGTCGCGAATTCCGTGTAAACCCCACCCGGGCCGCCAAAAGCCTCATCCGCACCATTACTCAACGGGGCCAATCGTCT
>CAZFBP010000317.1:0-3620 GCA_964517255.1 uncultured Chryseobacterium sp. | reverse complement strand
ACGTCCCACTCGTTGGTGGCCATGAAGCCGCCGATGTTCACCAGCGCGTCCTTCTTGGCGCTCATGGTGGCCCCATCGGTGAGCGAGCAGATCTCCTTCACGATCTCGGCCACGGGGCGGTGCTCGTTCCCCTTCTCCAGCAGTTTGATCATCCACGCGTTCTCTGCCACGCGTGTCATGTCGTGGATGATGCGGATGCCGTGCTTCGCGGTGAGCGCGCGCAGCTCGCGCAAATTCGCCAGTGCGATCGGCTGGCCGCCCGCCATGTTCACCGTGGTGGCGATGGAGATGTAGGGGATCCTCTTCGCGCCGTGCTGCTCAATGGCGCGCTCGACCTTCTTCAGGTCCACGTTGCCCTTGAAGGGAAAGGTGCTCTGCGGGTCGTGCGCCTCATCCACGATGATGTCCACGAAGCTGCCACCGGCCAGTTCCTGGTGCACCTTGGTGGTGGTGAAGTACATGTTGCCGGGCACCACGTCACCAGGCTTGATGAGGATCTGCGAGATGATGTTCTCCGCGCCGCGCCCTTGGTGCGTAGGGATCACGTGCTTGTACCCGTAGTACTTCTGAATGGCCTCTTCCAGCCGGTAGAAGTTGCGGCTGCCGGCGTATGCTTCATCGCCGAGCATCAGTCCGGCCCACTGGCGGTCGCTCATGGCGCTGGTGCCGCTATCGGTGAGCAGGTCGATGTACACGTCCTCGCTGCGCAGCAGGAAGGTGTTGTAGCCCGCTTCGGACACGGCCTTCTCCCGCTGTTCACGAGTGGTCATGAACAGCGGCTCCACCATCTTGATCTTGTAGGGCTCCGCCCAGGATGCTCGTGTTATGCTCGACATGGTCTGTTGGTTCTAAGGCATCAGGCAACTGGCTGCACCGATGGCAGCACCAAGGCGCGCAATTCCTGCGCGGCGGCCGCCAAGCGGTCCTTCATCACGCGCACATCGGCTGCGGCCCTCGCCTGCAATTCGGGTAGCAGCCCTTCATAGTAGCGGATGCCTTCCTCCAGGTTCTTCCGGAAACCGCTGAGGTAGCGTTGCTGCTTGGCGCTCACGGCATCCTTCACCCGGTCGATCTCTCGCTTGAGGTAATCCACGTAGAGCGACAATTCCTTCAGGAACATGTGCGGTCGATCAACGCCGGCGAGCAGGTCGATGCGGCCGTAGATATGGTCCACCATGGTGCGCAAGGAGACCACCTTGGAGAAGTACGCGGTATTGGGGCCCGGGCAGATGGCCACCGCCTCCAACCGGTGCGCCGGATGCATGCCGCCCTTCAGCAGGGCCGATGCGCCCAGCCCTTCGCACAGGCAGTCCTTCTCCACCACCGCGGCCACCTCGCGGGCCAGCTCCGCTTCCGACAGCCCCTTCGCCTTGAGCTGCTTGATCTTCAGCTCCTGGTACTGCCTCGATGCGGTGCAGATGGGATGCTCGGTGAATTCCGTATTGGTGCTGAGGAAGTCCTTGTAGCACGGACTTCCCGGACGCCCCTTGGCGATGCGCGCTCTGCGCTGCTGCTCCGAGCTGCTGGGCCTGAAGTTGTGGAAGGGGATGCCCAGCGGGGAAGCCCAGCTCAAATAGAAGTCTTCCGGTCGCGCTTCGGTGAGTTGATGCAAGGTTTCCGCCTCCACGTTCGTGACCTCCGGCACCAGCAGGAAGGGGCTTCCCCAGCCTGTGGCATCCATGCCGTAATGCGCCCTGAGGAAGGCGTCCTCCGCGGCCGTGCCGATGCCGCCCTGCGCCGTGATGCGCTGCTCCGGCATGCCGTGGAACTGGGGAAGGCCGGCTTGCGCCAGGGCGGCGTTGCATGCTTCGAGCAGCTCGCTGGCCATCGCTGCGCGGCGATCGCGGAACTCATCGAGGATGGGGCCCATGAGCAGGCCTTCCGTGGCGAAGGCATGGCCGCCGCAGTTGAGGCCCGATTCGATCCGGAACTCCGACACCCAGACGCCTTTGCGCGCCAGGATCATGCCCTGCACCTGGGCTGACCTCGCATCGCTCACCTTGAGGATGACGCGCTTGCGCAGGCAGCCTTCCGCATCGGGCAGGAATTCGGGGAACGATGCGATGTACGCGTAGAGCCGTGGATTGTAGCCCGCGCTGAGCACTACCGACGAGGTGAGTGTGCTGTTCGCGAATCCGCGGAACGCAGCCATGGCATCGCAGAACTCCGGTGGAAGCGCATGGCCGTCCGCGTCATAATTCACCGGGTCGATCTTCGACATGATGTTCACGTCGATCACGCCGGGCCGCATGGCTTCGCGCAGTTCGGCTTCCAAAGCGCTGCGCTCGGGGCCTGGGGACAGGGCGAGCATGGCGCCATAGCGCCCCTTCAACGCCGAGTCATCGGGGAGCAATTCGAAATAGCTGGTGCTCTCGGATCCCGGCACGAAGGGCGCCGCCCGGACACGGGCCATGTTGCGGTCCACCAGGCGATGCAGCAGGTCCAGATAGGCGGTGATGCGGCGTGCGCGATGGTCGTGCGAGGGCTTGGGAATCGCCTCGTACGCCTCGCTGCTGATCCGGCAGTGATGCTCACGCATGCGCTCCACCAATTCATCCTCGATGATCGAGACCACCGAGGAGATGCCGAGGTGCGCCACCTTCAACGGCGTGTCGATGGTGTAGCCCAGCCCCATCACGGGGATATGGAACGAATGCGGGTTTCCGGAGGAATTGATGGAGGCCGTGGGCATCGTGCAAAAGTCCCGGCATAGGCCCGTGCCGATCATGACTTATCTCATGAACCGGGGCTTGGAGCCCAGCCGACCTGCCATTGGTCACGCGCCATTCAGGCAGATAGGCCTTGCTGGCCGTGCTAGTTGGATCTTGCCACCCACAGCCCAGGGCGAATCGACGGTGGATATGCCGCGCCACATGGAGGCCCCAACCTCCTGGCATGCACGCTATGCTCCGTGCGGTGGAGAGCGAACGCCGAGAAGATCGAGGGCATCCGCGGCATGCGGGCCTTGGTTACCGCAAGCCTGAGCAGTGGCTGGTGGCGGCTTGCTGCGCGATTCGCTTGAGGCCAGCATAGGCGCAAACTTAGAGGGCTGCACAATGGATGGGGGGGCATCTCGCGCTCCATGACTACCTGCTGCGGCTTAAGGCCTTGTTCCGTGAACTGCCCGCTTCGCTCACGTCGGCACAACTGGACTCCGTGTCCGTGCATCTGGCGCGCTTCGATGCGCGATTCCGCTGAAGGGCCGATCCTCAGGGGATCAAGGGTTGGCGTGCTTCCAAGTAGTGGGTGCCCACGCTCACCGGCTCGACAAGCGCGGCTTCGGTTATGGCCCTGGCCACCGTGAGCAGGTCGCGCAGGTCGAGGAGAGCCATGGACCAGCGACGGCGTTGGAGCATCGGGTGGATGACGCGTTCGCCATGGGCGATGGTCCGGAGCGCGATCTCCAGGCCTATGCGTTCCCTGATGATCCCCGCGTGGGCCGACATAGCATGCCGAAGCGCTTCCGTTTCGCGCTGGGCGGGCACAGGCGCACGGAATGAGAGCTTCGAGCCCGCGATTCGTTGCGTTTCGCGCAAGGCGCGCGGGCGCTCATCGCGCAGGGTGGCTTCCGCAGCGTGGCGCGGGATCACCAGTGCCTCGAGCAGCGAGTTGGAGGCGAG
>CAZFBP010000316.1:0-3630 GCA_964517255.1 uncultured Chryseobacterium sp. | reverse complement strand
TGCGGATCGTCTCCCGTGCGGCTTCCTGCGCTTCGGTGGCCTTGGTGCTCAGCGTATGCACACCGCGGTGCACGTTGGCGTTGATCGTGGCATAGTAGGCGCTCTCCGCCTTGATCACGCGGCGCGGCTTCTGGCTGGTCGCGGCGTTGTCGAAGTACACCAAGGGCTTGCCATGCACCAGCTCCTTCAGGATCGGGAACTGCGCACGGATCTCTTCGACGTCGTACGTCTTCTTCACGGCCGGTGTCACAGGGGTGTTCATTGAATGCGGCTCACACGGAGGCACGGAGACACGGAGGAATGCAGTTCAGTATGTCTCATGGTTGGCATTGGTTCTTCTCCGTGGCTCTGTGTCTCCGTGTGAGATTACTCAGAGTGTTTCCAGTTTCGCATCGATCAACCCCGCAAGGTGCTTCCGCCAATCCTCGTTCGTGATGCGTTCCAAAACATCCGTCATGAACGCGTGTGAGAGCATGCGTCGCGCTTCAGCTTCGCTCACGCCACGTGAACGCAGGTAGAACAAGCCTTTCTCGTCCAAGCGTCCGATCGTGCAACCGTGGCTGCACTTCACATCGTCGGCGTAGATCTCCAGCTCGGGCTTGGTGAAGATGCGCGCGTCATCGCCTTGCAGGATGTTGGCGTTGCTCTGGTAGGCGCGCGTGCGCTGGGCATCCTGCTTCACGTACACCTTGCCGTTGAACACGCCCGTGCCTTTTTCCGCCACGATGCCCTTGTAGAGCTCGTCGCTGGTGCAGTCCGGCACATCGTGACCGATGTAGGTGTGGTTGTCGCAGAGCGTGGTGCCGTTCAGGACGTACACACCGTTCAGTTCGGCATGCGCTTCTGGACCGGCGAGGGTCACGTTGACCTCGTTGCGCACCAATGAACCGTTCAAGGTCGTGGTGTCGATGCTGAAGCGGCCTTTCGAGCCGATCGTCACGGCATCGAGACCGATGCGGGCCGGGCCATTGGCCTCGTTCTGCAGAAGGTGGAAGGTGAGACTCGCGCCTTCTCCGATCACGCTTTCGCGAATGCTGTTCACCAGCGATGATGATGCGTCGGTGCCAATGTGTTCCACGATGACCTCCACCTGCGCACCCTCCTGCAACATGAATAGGTCGCGCGGCTGGATCAGTTGCTGATCACCGATCGTGATGTGCAACACGTTGATCGGCTTGCTGGTCTTCGTGCCTTTGGTGGCGAGGATGATCAGGCCGTCGGTGGGTGCCGCAGCATTCATCGCCGTGAATAGCCGGTCACCAATGGGTGCGACCTGTCCGTAATGGGTTTTTACAGGGCCGTGCGCCAGGTGGTGCTTCAGGCTGTCGATGACGATGCCCTTATCGGCTTTCAGATCATCGCTGAGATCCGCGCGGAAGTGGCCGTTGACGAAGACAATGCGTGTGACGTCGCAGGGCAGCCTCGCGGGAAGTGTTACGCTCGCATCGCCCGTTGGCGCTGTGTAAGGCAGGTTGAACAGCTTACCGACGCGGGTGTATTTCCATGCTTCGGTCTTGCTGGTGGGAACGGGCAGCGTGTGTACTTGGGCCAGTGCTTCGGCGGCGCCGGGCCAGGTGCTTCCCTCGAGCAGTGGAAGCACGGTGGCCTTGGGATCGGTGGCGGTCAATGGGTTCATCGGACTGGGTGCACTGGAGAATTGGAAGTTCATCTCACGGCTTGTAGAAGCGCGTTAGCCAGATGAAGCTCACGAGGTAGAGCAACCGTTGAGCGATCCCTTGTCGATCGGTCCAGAACATGAACAATCCCGAGCAAATGGACACAAGCAGCACGAATAGGACGTGGATCCATCGCTCGCCGTTGGACGGTGAAGTGAACGTGCTGACTAGCATGGCCAAGATGAACGCCACTCCTGCGATCTGCGCGAAAAGGGAGTGGAGTTGATGTTCACGCGTCGACCATTCAGCGCTCGGGAGAAAGGGTTTCGCACAGAAGACACCGGTCACCAATATGGCGGCGCCATAGAGCAGGATGAGAGAAGTGCGCGGAGCAGGGCCGTTGACTAGGACACCAGCTACTAACAGGCCACCGAATCCCACAAGCCCTATGCGCATCACGAAATTCTTGGAATAACCCTGTGCTCCGAGATCACTGATGGTGTTGCGGCTCCATTCGTACGATGATGGACTCAGTAGATGCGCCAATAGAATAACAACCACGAAGAACACTGTGGCGAACACTGGATATTGGTTCTTGAAGATCTCCATCGCCCGTGCCTCAGCCCTTCACCCAGTCGTAACCCTTCGCCTCCAGCTCCAGCGCCAGTTCCTTCGGTCCGCTCTTGATGATGCGGCCGTCGGCCATCACGTGCACCACGTCGGGCACGATGTAGTCCAGCAGGCGCTGGTAGTGCGTCACCACGATGAAGGCGTTGTCCTTGGAGCGCAGCTTGTTCACCCCGCCGGCCACGATGCGCAGCGCGTCGATGTCCAGGCCGCTGTCGGTCTCATCGAGTATGCCGAGCTTGGGCTGCAGCATCGCCATCTGGAAGATCTCGTTGCGCTTCTTCTCGCCGCCGCTGAAGCCCACGTTGAGGTTGCGGTTCATCAGGTCGGCGTCCATCTCCACGAACTTGGCGCGTTCGCGCACCAGCGCCAGGAAATCCTTGCCGCCGAGCTCCTCCAGGCCGTTCGCTTTGCGCGTCTCGTTCAGCGCGGTGCGCAGGAAGGTCATGTTGCTCACGCCGGGGATCTCCACCGGGTACTGGAAGGCGAGGAAGATGCCTTTCCAGGCGCGCTCCTCGGGTGCCAGTTCCAGCAGGTCCTCACCGAGGTAGGTCACGGAGCCTTCGGTCACTTCATATTCTTCGCGCCCGGCCAGCACATTGGCCAGGGTACTCTTTCCTGATCCATTGGGACCCATGATGGCGTGGACTTCACCGACCTTCACATCGAGGTTCAGGTCTTTGAGGATCTCCTTGCCTTCGATGTTGGCGTGGAGGTTGGTGATCTTCAGCATTGGTAGAGTGTGCGTTGCGTGTTGGCGTGTTACGCGTTGCGTGTTCGGCTCGCGACCGTGTTCCGCGCTTTCCCGCCTTGTTGAGTCTGATAGCCGTCGAGGTAAGTGATGAACTTACCGATCCGTTCACCGAGTGCTTTAGACTCTTGTTTCAGGGGCTCGAATTCCTTCTCGGAGATGAACTCGCCATCCAGGCAGCAGTATAACTGCGAACGGACCTCTCCGCAGGAACCCTTGGCAATCGTCAGGAATTGAATGAAGGAGTTGTTGTTGTTCCGCTCAAAGCCTTCTGCGATGTTCGACATGACCGATACCGATGCCTTCCTGATTTGACGGCGTAAGTCGGGATCCTCATTGAACACTTTCCGGCGCGTTATGGTGTAGATCCTCTTGTTCAGCACACGAGCGTCCTTCCATGTATCGAGGTCCTCGAACTGCTTAATGGTGGCCATGGCTCCTATGGTTCAGGTCAGGGAACACGTAACACGTAACCCGTCAACACGTAACTCTTCAACTCTCATCCCACACTTCCTTCAAGTGACACCGCAAGAAGCTTCTGCGCCTCCACCGCGAACTCCATCGGCAACTGGTTCAACACTTCCTTGCAGTAGCCGTTCACGATCAGGCTCACGGCCTTCTCCGTCTCGATGCCCC
>CAZFBP010000315.1:0-3647 GCA_964517255.1 uncultured Chryseobacterium sp. | reverse complement strand
TCAAACCGGTGAAGGCAATGGTGTGATCGGCAAGGGCTTCCACGGTGCGGACCGCTAAAAAAATGCGGACGGCAAATGTAGGCGGCAGACCCATGCGCGGGCAGGAGGCGTTGGCGCA
Organism: uncultured Chryseobacterium sp.; assembly: GCA_964517255.1. Classification (GTDB taxonomy): domain Bacteria; phylum Bacteroidota; class Bacteroidia; order Flavobacteriales_F; family PHOS-HE28; genus PHOS-HE28. Next base: position 3,529 of record CAZFBP010000315.1, on the reverse strand, counting down.
ACGGGTGGGGACGTGTTCGGGCAGCAGAGAGATGGCGTTCCCAGTCGTGCATATCGACCGACAGGCCGGCGGTCGGATAGCTAGTCCTTGCGCTCCTTCTCCTTCTTCTGCGGCTGCAAGGGGTTGGCCGTGATGGCCTTGTACCGCTCCCGGTTCGCTCGGATGTCACTGGCCAGCCACACCGCCGCGCGGAAGCTGCCCTCATCGGCCAGTGCTTTCCCCGCGATGTCGAGCCCGGTGCCGTGGTCGGGGCTGGTGCGCACAACAGGCAGGCCGGCGGTGTAATTCACGCCGTGTCCGAAGCTCAGTGCCTTGAAGGGGGCCAGGCCCTGGTCGTGGTACATGGCCAGCACGCCATCGAAGTGGGTGTAGCCGCCGCTGCCGAAGAAGCCATCGGCGGCATAAGGCCCCATGGCCCTGATGCCCTCCTCGTTCAGCCGTCGCACGGCCGGGGCGATGCGCTCCTTGTCCTCGGTGCCCAAGGCGCCGCCATCGCCAGCATGCGGGTTGAGGCCAAGGATGGCGATGCGCGGGTCCAACACGCCGAAATCGCGCAGCAGGCTCTGGTGCAGCAGCCGTGCCTTGGCCAGGATGCGCTCGGTGGTGATTGCGGCCGCCACGTCCTTCAAGGGGATGTGGCCCGTTACGCAGCCCACGCGCAGGCCTTCGCCCACCAGGATCATGAGCACCTCGCCGTCGCCGCCGGCCATGTGCTGCAGGTACTCGGTGTGGCCAGGGAAGGCGAAGCCCGCCTGCTGCATGGCGTTCTTGTCGATGGGCGCCGTCACCAGCACGTCGGTCTTGCCGGCCGCGAGGTCCTGCACGGCGGCCTCCAGGCTCTTCACGGCGAAGGTGGCCAGCTGCGCCGAGTGCTTGCCGGGCTCAATGGCCACCTCATCGTCCCAGAGGTTCACCAGGTTGAGCTTCTTCGGAAGCGCATCGCGCGCATCGTTCACGCGGTGGAACTGCACCTCTTCGAGGTTGAGCAGCTTGCGCCATTGGCTCACGGCCTTGGCCGAGGCGTAGAGCACGGGCGTGGCATCGGCGAGCATGCGCGGGTCCTCGAAGCACTTCAGCACCACCTCGATGCCGATGCCGCTGAGGTCGCCGCAGGAGATGCCGATGCGGGCGGCTTGGCGTTGCTCGCTCATGCCTGCGCGCGTTGCTTGAGGAATTGATAGAGCAGGCGAACGCCCACGCCGGTGCCGCCCCTGGTGCGGTAGCTGTCCTTCTTGGTGAGGAAGGCGGGCCCGGCGATATCGATGTGGATGAAGGGCCGCGTGGTGAAGCGGGCCAGGAACTTGCCTGCGGTCTGCGCGCCGGCGAGGTCGCTGCCCAGGTTCTTGATGTCGGCCACCTCGCTCTTGATCTCCTCGTCGTACTCGTCCCAGAAGGGCAGTTCCGCCACGCGCTCGTAGGTGGCGGCGCCCGCGCTCTGCAGCTGGCCGAATGCCGCTGCGGGCGCGGTGCCCATGATGGCGCTCCCGTAGTGGCCGATGGCGCGCATGGCGGCGCCGGTGAGCGTGGCCAGGGTCATGATCAACTCGGGCTGGTACTGCTCGCCGAAGCTGAGCGCATCGGCCAGGATCATGCGGCCTTCGGCATCGGTGTTCATCACCTCCACGGTAAGGCCGCTGTGCATGCGGATCACATCGCCGGGAGCGTAGGCATTGCCGCCGGGGCGGTTGTCGGTGGCGGGCACCAGGCCTACCACGTGCACGGGCAATTGGCGCTTGGCGGCCACGGCGATGGCGCAGGACACGGCGGCGGCACCGGCCATGTCGCACTTCATCTGGTCCATGCTGTTGGGCGTGGGCTTCAGGCTGAGGCCGCCGGTATCGTACACCACGCCCTTGCCCACGAGCACGATGGGCCTCTTGTTCACCGCGCTCTTCGGTTTCCACTCCAGGATGCTGAAGGTGGGCTCGTCCAGGCTGCCCTTATTCACGGCGATGAGGCCGCCCATGCCGAGCGCTTCGATCCGTTCCTTGCCCATCACCTCCACCTTGAAGCCGGCGTTCCGGCTCAAGTTGCGGATCTCGGCGGCCAGCTGCTTGGCATTGAGGAAACTCACGGGCTCGTTCACCAGATCGCGCGCGGTGCAGACCGCTTCGCAGAGGTCTTCCAGCTCTTCCACCTGGGCGGCGCCCACCTCCTTGGCCACCACGAAGAGCTTCCCCAAGGTGGGCGCGCCTTTCTCATCGGTCTTGTACTTGCGGAAGGCATAGCAGCCCAGCGTGGCGCCTTCGGCCAGCGCAAGGATGAGCTCCGCATCGGATTGCAGGCTGATGACCTGCGCCTCGGTTCGTTTGGCCGCATTGAGGCGCGCGGCCATGGCATCGCCCGCGCGGCGCGCCTGTTCCAGTCGTTTGGCAGGGTCTGTGGCGGAAGAGAGGTGCGCCAGCACGAGGCGCCCGCTGATGTCCAGCGTGCCCAGCGTGGGGTCTGCTTTGAGCTGCTCGGCGAGGTATTGCCGGTCAGCGCGCTCCAAGTCCAGCGCGCGCAATTGGGCCGCATCCGTGAGGATCACCAGGCTGTCGCGCGAGGCGGCGGGGCGCGCGGCTTTCGCCAGTTCGATCATGGGCCGAAGATAGACGGGGGCTTTCCGAGCATGGAGCGGGCGCGCCCGAACAGGCAATGGCATCGGGGAGGGGCCGCGCCGGGCGAACTTGGCATCGTCTTGCCCAGGCGTAGGCGCGGCCCTGCGCATCACCGATCTTTGTCCGTCAACGATGCCCACGCTCCGCGCGCTCCTCTTCCTGATCATCGCCCTCGCGGCCACGGCGGCGCGCGCCACGCACAACCGTGCAGGAGAGATCATCATCTGCCGCGTAAGCGGACTCATGTACGAGGCCACAATCATCACGCACACCAAACTGTCGGCTCCCGCCGACCGCCCCGAGCTCACCATCCATTGGGGCGATGGCGACAGCACCGTGCTGGACCGCGTGGACCCGCCGACCGATTTCCCGCTGGAGGACCTGCGCCGCAACGTGTACATCGGCACGCACCTGTACGCCGGTCCGGGCGTGTTCACGCTCTATTTCTACGATGAGAACCGCAACGCAGGGGTGGTGAACATCCCCAATTCAGTGAACCAGCCATTTGCCGTGACCTCGCGGCTGGTGATCAGCCCTATTGGCGGCCACAACTGCTCGGTGCGCTTCCTCAACTCACCGATCCAGGACGCCTGCTTCTGCAGTCCGTGGATCCACAACCCGGCCGCCTACGACCCGGACGGCGACAGCCTGAGCTATGAGCTGGTGGCCTGCCTGGGCCTGAACGTGGAGCCCATCGCGGGCTACCTCTTCCCGAACCAGGTGGCGGGCTGCAACGGCAACGCCTTCAGCATGGACCCCGTGACCGGCACGATCCAATGGCTGCACCCGGGCACCTTGGGCGAGTACAACATCGCCTTCAAGGTGCATGAATGGCGGCGCGTGGGCAGCACCTTGCTGCACATGGGCTACGTGACGCGCGACATGCAGATCTGGGTGGCCAGCTGCTTCAACAACCCGCCCGAGATCCA
>CAZFBP010000314.1:0-3653 GCA_964517255.1 uncultured Chryseobacterium sp. | reverse complement strand
CGGCGATCGCATGTATCGCCGCCTTGTGCGCTTCGATCCGCTGCTCCGCGCTGCGCTCGTGCAAATCGATGACGAACAACTCGCCCGCATCTGTTCCAACCGCGAGTGTGCGGTCGTTCAGGACGCACGTCGCGAACACGGGGCCCGGGAGCTGGGCGGAGAGCATGATGCGCTCGGGATCTGATGGCCGCCAGGAGAGAACGGCGCCATCGCCGCAGCCGCAATGCGCGGCATCAATGCCGCGCGCCAACGTGTAGATCGGCGCCCGCGCGCGGTGGATCTCGTGGGCCCGCGGCATCGACGTGCAAGGTAGCGGCGCTCACCGCCATCGCTTGCGCTCGCTCCAGGCGAAGGTCCATTCCGGCGTGCGCAGCTGCTCGCCCTCCAGTTCGTGCCACGCGCCCATGGGCGTGCGCGCGTTGCGCGCAATGTGGATCTCCTGCGCGGGCATGTAGCTCTGGGCGAGCAGGAAGAAGGTGCGGCCATCCCCCGTGCGCGCGGCATCCACCACGATCATGGCATGCCCTGGGCTCCCGCCTCGGATGAAGACATCGCCGGGCTCCAACGGCAAACCTGAAGCATCGATGAGCTCGCGGCTCAGGCTCAGCGTGCCAGCGTACATGAAGACCGTCTCGAGGAAGCGTTGCAGTTGGGCGTGCGATGAATCGGCCGTTGCTGCGCGCCGCCATGCGCAGCGTCGGCCATCGCACCAGATCCGATCGCCTTGGCGCCATCGCTTCCACTCGGCGCGGAAGCCGTTGGTGAAGTCGAAGGCGATCTCGTCCTGGCGCCCGGCGGCGAACAAGTATTCAGCGCGCAATCGCATCACCGCGTCGGCGCATTGTTGCAGGTCCCTGTCGCCCACGCTCATGTCGATCACGGCCGCGTGCACGTCCTGGCGCGGCTTCTTGCGGCCATCATGCAGCAGCACCGGCGATCCGGGAGGCTTCAGCGGCAGCGACCGGAGGAACGCGCCGAATGAGCCTGCGCCCGTTTCCACGCGCACGCAGCCATGCGGCACCTGGAAGCGTTCAGCGATATTGGGGGCTTGTGCCAGAACACCCTGGACGCAGGCCAGGAAGCAGGAGAAGGTGGGCCATCGGCGCATGCCGGATGAATGCCCATTGGAGCGGAAGTAACGTCAGGCCTTGGCGCCTTCTTGCACAGGCTTGAATCCGAAGAGCCGGTTGTCCTTGATCATGTTGTCCACGTACGGTGGCACCATGCCTTCCCAGCCCGGCTGGGCGGCGCGGATCATGTCGAGCACCTGCTTGCTGAATATGTGCAGCACGTTGGGGTCGAAGCTGGTGATGTCAACGATGCGCTTGTTGAAGAGCAGGTAGTCGTAGAGCGGGCGCATGCGCGGGTGAATGGGCATGTTGGCCGTGGTCATGATCTCCGCGGTGGCGTTGGGCCGACTGGGATAGACGTAGATCTTCAGGTCGCGGTGGAAGAGGATGCCGAAGGCCTCGAGCACGCCGCCGTTGAGGTGGCGGTAGTACTTCTCGTCGAAGACCTCCACCATGTTGGTGACGCCCATGATCAGGCCCATGCGCGCCTTGCTGAAGCGATTGAAGTACTCCACCAGCTTGTAGTACTCCTGGTAGTTGCTGATCAGCACCGTTTGACCGAGGGAGCACAGGATGTCCGCACGGTCGATGAAGTCCTTCTCGTCCACATCGCCGGTATCGCTCTTCAGGTTGCTCAACGTGATCTCGAAGAGCACTTGCAGGTTCTGGCGGTCAACCCGGTTCTCCTTGATGAACATGTTGTACCCGTTCATGATCATGTCGATGTTGACCTTGGTCACGGGCCTGAAGCTTCCCCGGATGGCGAGGATGTTCTTCTTGTAGAGGGTCTCGCTGGCCTGGAGGTTCTGGCCGTCGGGGCCGAAGAGCACGGCATCGGTGAATCCGCGCTTCACCAGTTGCAGGCTCAGCAGGCGGTTGTCCACTTGCCGGAACACCGGGCCGTTCATCTGGATCATGTCGATCTCCAGCACATGGCGGCTCGCGTTGTCGTAGAGCGAGTCCATGATCTGGCCCGGATGCTCCCAGCCGGTGAGGGCGGCGAAGACCAGGTTCACGCCCAGCACGCCGATGCACTCCTGCTGCAGGCTGATGTCGGGCTCATGCAGCCGGAAATGCAGGAGCACATCGTTGGTGGGCTGGTCAGGCGCGGTCTGGAAGCGCACGCCCATCCAGCCATGGCCGCTGTGCGGGCGCTCGATCGTGCTGGTGGTTACCGTATTGGCGAAGGTGAAGAAGCGCTTGGTGGGGTGCTCCTGCCGGTCCAAGCGGTCGATGATCAGGCCGTACTCGTGCCGAAGCATGTTCTTCAGTCGGCTCTCGCACACGAAACGGTTGCCGGGCTCTGGGCCGTAAATGGCGTTGCTGAAGTCCTTGTCGTAGGCGCTCATCGCCTTCGCGATGGTCTGCGAGGCGCCTCCGGCCCTGAAGAAATGGCGCACCGTCTCCTGGCCCGCGCCGATCTCGGCGAAGGTGCCATAGAAGTCGGGGTTGAGGTTGATGCGCCGGGCCTTCTGGGCGGCGGAGAGCGGAACGTGCTTCGGATCCTGTGAGAACATGCGCGGGGCAATGGCGCAAAGGTAGGCGGGTGCGGTGCGCGCGGGCTGCGTTGTGTCAGCTTGGGTCAGCTTGGTCCAGTTGAGAGCCATTGCCGGCCGAGCCGGTCTGGGCGATGCTTAAGGCACCGCTCGGGCACTGCGCCACCTGCGCGATGATGGCGGCCGACGTGCCGCCCTCCGGCGTGATCCACGGACGTTGCCCTGGCTTGAACACGCCGGGCAAGCCCCGCCAGCAGCGCTTGCTGTGGATGCACAGGTCCTTCTTCCAGACAATGGCGACCTCGCCGTTGGCATAGGTGCGCAACTTGCTCATGGCGTCATGGACCGGGTAAGATGGATCGGGCCCTCCAGCGTTCGGTGCACGGGGCAGGCGCCTGCGATCTGCAGCAGACGGGCGCGCTGCTCTGCGCTTGGCGCTTTGCCGAAGCTGAGTTCGAGGTGGATGCGGCTCTCAACAGACTGTCCCTCCTTGTCCCGCTCGAGCGAGGCATGCGCATGGATCGCGCCAAGGTCCCAACCCTTTCGATCGGCGTACATCCGAAGGGTGATGGCCGTGCAGCTGGCAAGCGCGCCCAAGAGCATCTCGTGGGGCCTGATCCCTGCATCCTGCCCACCGAGCTCCATGGGTTCGTCAGCGATGGCGGTGATGCCGCGCGCCGTGATCACTGTGCGGTAAGGGGCGCCATCGAGTTCCGCGATCACTTCGCGCGTGGTGGTCTCCATGCCGCGAAGATCGGGCTGGGCGCATTCATTCCGCCGTGAAATAGAACCCGACGAGCACGATCCCGGCGAGCACGCACACCAGGTCTGCCAGCAGCATGATGCCGAGCGTGTAGCGGCTGTCCTTCACGCTCACGCTGCCGAAGTAGAGCGCCACCACGTAGAAGGTGGTCTCGGCCGCGCCTTGGAACAGGCACACGAGCTGGCCGGTGACGCTGTCCGGACCGTAGGTCTTCATCGCGTCAAGCAGGAAGCCTCGTGATCCGCCGGCGCTGAAGGGACGCATGAGCGCCACCGGGATCGCATCGATGATCTCCTTGCTCACGCCCACTTGCGCCATCGCCCA
>CAZFBP010000313.1:0-3676 GCA_964517255.1 uncultured Chryseobacterium sp. | reverse complement strand
ACCACCGCCGACGGACGGCGCGGCTACTTCAGCAGCGACCAGATGGGCGGCCACGGCGAGAAGGACATCTACTTCGTTGACTTCCCCAGCGATGCCGAGAGCGAGGGCCTGGCCGTGCTGAAGGGCTACATCGTTCCCGCGCCCGGCGAAGGACTTCCCCCCAGCACCATACTCTATGTCACTGACAAGACCACCGGCGAGGTGAAGAGCTACAAGCCGCGCCAGCGCGACGGTGTTTACGTGGCCATCCTTCCACCCTGCCGTGAGTACAACCTCGACTACCGCGTGGACGACAAGACGGTGCACACCGAGGACATCTTCGTGGAGTGCGAGAGCGCTTACCAGGAGATCAACAAGGAGATCTACCTCGCACCGGTCTCGCTCGGCGGCCCGGCCAGCATCGTGGACCTGCCCAAGGGATCGCCGCCCGGCAAGAACGAGAAGGGCGAGCCTGTGAAGCCCGGCGACCCAGTGAAGCCGAAGCCTGATTCGAGTGAAACGGTCGAGATGATCGAGGATCCGAAGACCGGCAAGGTGCGCCCGAAAACCGATGCCGAGAAAGAGAAGGAGAATATCGGGAAGCATGTGGCGCCCGACGCGAGCTACGCGGACGAGTTCGCCAAGTACTACGCGTACAACATCAAGGACATCGACCAGAACGATGAGCGCTGGAGGCAGTTCATCGATGTGGTGGTGAAGCTCATCGCCGACAAGGGCGAGGCCCGCGTGGTGATCGACGGCAGTGCCTCGAAAGTGCCCACCAAGACCTTCGGCACCAACGAGAACCTGAGCAAGCAGCGCATGGAAGACGCGCGCAAGCGCTTGGTGGAGGCCGTGCAGGCCCGCGGCAGCGACCCCAACAAGCTCATGCTCGAGGCCGTGAACCACCTGGTGCAAGGCCCCCGTTACCAGGGTGATTACCAGAACACGGAGAAGTATGGCAAGTACCAGTTCGTGAAGCTGAAGGTGCGCTGATCGAGGCTGTGAAGAAATCAAGGGCCCCGGTCGAAAGCCGGGGCTCTTCTTTGGTGACCTTCGCGATCTCGCCTGGGCGCTCAAGCCTCGGCGAGCCCCGCATGCGACTCCAACTCCTCCGCCCTCTCGCCTTCTTCGATCTGGAGACCACCGGCACGCGCGTCGGCAAGGACCGCATCGTGCAGATCGGCATCGTGCGCCTCGAACCTGGCGGCAAGCGCACCAGCTGGCAGCAACTCGTGAATCCGGGAATCCCCATCCCCGCCGAAGCCACGGCCGTTCACGGCATCACCGACTTGGATGTGGCCATGGCGCCCACCCTCGATGCTGTGGCCGATGAGATCCTGCAACAACTCGAAGGCTGCGACCTCGGCGGGTTCAACCTGCTGCGCTTCGATGTGCCTCTTCTCGCCGAAGAACTGCTGCGCGTGGGCCGCGAATGGGACAATACCCCGCTGCGCATCGTGGATGTGCAGCGCATCTTCCACAAGAAGGAGCCCCGTGACCTGAGCGCCGCGCTGAAATTCTTCTGCGGCCGCGAGCACGCCGGTGCGCATGATGCGCTTGCCGATGTGGAGGCCACGGCCGATGTGCTGCTAGCGCAGTTGGAGCGCTATTCCGACCTGCCCACCGACGTGGCCGGCCTCGGCGAGTTCAGCGGGGATCGCCAACGAGCACCCGACGCCGCGGGCAAATTGATGTTCGATGAGCGCGGCGCCATCGGCCTCACCTTCGGCAAGTACAAAGGCTGGACCTTGGAGAACATCGGCCGCAACGACCCCAGCTACATGCAATGGCTCATGACCAAGGCCGAGCTGCCCGCGAGCACCCTGGCCGTGTTGCGCAATGCGTTGGCGGATATGAATGCCTAGTGCACGTTGGGGGTTGAAGGTTGAAGGTTGCGCCGTGCAAGAATCCGATGACCGTGTAACGCCCTGAAACGCGAGCAACCATCCCGCACCGCGTATAACTCTCAACCTTCCTCTCAAACAACCTTCAACCCTCAACCACAGGTGAAACTGATCTGCATCGGCCGCAACTACGGCGAGCACGCCAAGGAACTGGGCAATGCGTTGCCCGAGGAGCCGGTGATCTTCCTCAAGCCCGAAAGCGCCCTGATCCCTCAGGGCGGACCCATCGTGCTGCCAGCGTTCAGCCAAGACATCCACCACGAGATCGAACTGGTCTTCATGATCGTACGCCGCAATGGGGAAGCGTATGCCGACCGTGTGACCATCGGCCTCGACCTCACCGCGCGCGACGTGCAGCAGGAACTGAAGGCGCAAGGTCTGCCGTGGGAGAAAGCGAAAGCGTTCGATGGCTCAGCCTACGTGGCGGATCCATCCACCGCGGTGGAGTCGTTCCCCGCCGGACACCGCATCGAATTCATGCTGAAGAAGAACGGGCAGGTGGCGCAGAGCGGACACAGCAGTCAGATGATCTTCGACGTGCCCACATTGATCGCCAACGTGGAGCGCTACATGCGCTTGGAGACCGGCGACCTGCTCTTCACCGGGACGCCAGCGGGCGTAGGGCCGTTGAAGGCGGGTGATAAGCTGGAGGGGTACATGCTGGGGGAGTTGCTGTTCGAGATTATGGTTGAGGGATTTGATTCATTGTGACTCCATTCTAGCTTAGGTCTTTTCCCCAGCAATCTATTTTCGCATCGAAACGGTCCCCAAATGGACAGTATCGAAACATCATGGCCAGCATTTGGTACGGATACTTCAATAATGGGTCGAGGGAGACGTTCTCGTTTCCACAATATGCGGTCGCTGCAGGACCCGAACTCATTATTGGACTACTTAGTCAAGGGCTTCACTATTTCCGTTTCCCTGAACGCACAGTCGAACAAGAGCATTTCAAAATTGAGATGCTTAACACGAATGGTGCTCCAACTTCACTATCCAAAAGAGGTTGGCGCTTAGTGGAACTTAGGCACCCTCTAGAATACGGTCACACCTTGAAAATGATTATTGCGGATCCTAAAGGCGTTTGCAGAGTGTTCTCGAAGCAGGGACATTTCCAGCCCATTTATATACATCAGAATGTCATCGAGGGTATCGAACTCGCGCAACAATTGTTTGAATCTATCGCAGAATCGGAAAACTGGAGCGAATTCGAGAGGGCGCTTTTGGAAACACCCACAGAGCTTTCTGATGATTTACGTCGACACGTCCAATTAAACCCTTCGAAGTAAAGACTCTTCGTTTGATAGCTATGCGCTCACTGGGTCGTCCTCAAGCACCACCGATTGATTGCCAGTCCTCGCAAGACTGTTGATAATCGCGTTCTCGTCCACACTCAACAGCGAAGGCTAGATTTGCGGCCCATGACCAAGACCGTCCAAGTCGGCAACATTTCCTGCGGGAGCGAGCAGCTCTTCCTGATCTCCGGCCCCTGCGTGATCGAGACCGAGGATGTGATGCTGCGCACCGCCGAAAAGCTCAAGGAAGTGAGCGAGCGCATGAAGGTGCCCGTGATCTACAAGAGCAGCTTCGCGAAGGACAACCGCAGCAGCGTCGATTTCTACTACGGCCCTGGGCTCGATGAAGGACTGAAGGTGCTCGCACGCATCAAGAAGGACTTCGGCTTCCCGATCCTCACCGACATCCACTACCCGAGCCAGGCCAAGCCCGCCGCCGAGGTGTGCGATGTGATCCAGATCCCCGCCTACCTCTGCATGCAGACCACCTTGGTG
>CAZFBP010000312.1:0-3679 GCA_964517255.1 uncultured Chryseobacterium sp. | reverse complement strand
GGAACAGGTGAGCGGCTCGACGATTCACGGCGCCTCGGCCTCGGTGATGGCGGTGCTGGTGGGAATAGCGGCGTACCGGCCGGACTATGAGGCGCGCCTCCTCCTCTTCGGAACGGTGCGGCTGAAGTGGATCGCGCTGGTGCTCTTCCTCATCGATCTGGTGAGCGTGCAAGAGAGCGCCAACAGCGGCGGGCATCTGGCGCATATCGGCGGCGCGCTCTACGGCTACTTCGCGAGCAGGCAGCTGCGCAAGGGCAGCGATTGGTCCCTGGGCTTCGTGAACGGGCTGGAGAAATTATTCTCGTTCCTTAAGCCGAAGCGTGGTGCTCGCATGCGGGTGGAGAAACCCTTCTCCGGAAAGCGCGCCACGAGTGATGCCGATTTCAATAAGGCCAAGCGCGATAATCAGGCGCGGATCGATGCCATCCTGGACAAGATCAGCCGCAGCGGTTACGACAGTCTGAGCAAGGACGAGAAGGACATTTTGTTCAAGGCAGGAAAATGACGCCGTCAGCGAAGCGACCGTAGCGTCGACCCACTGGGTCGACCGCGCAAGGCGCAAGCAACAAGGAAACAGCGTATTGGATCGAGTGTGATTGGACAACGGACGAGTAAAGGCGATGCAGGAGGCGACCACGCATAAGCCGGCGGCCCCACGCAAGCGTCCCTCGCGCTGGCACCTGCCGCTGTGGTGGGCCAATGGCCTGGCCGTGCTGGTGCTGCTGCTCACCTACCTGGCGCCGCACGTGAGCCCGAAGCTGTTCTGGCCGCTCACCATGCTGGCTTACGCGTTCCCGTTCCAGCTGCTGCTGCACGCGGGCTTCCTGTGCTACTGGCTGCTCTTCCGCCGCAAGCGCATGCTGCTCTCGGGCATCGCGCTGCTGGTTGGTTATGGGCACGTCGCCGATCACGTGCAGGTCTTCGGCAGCGATGAGAAGCCAGCGGATGCCATCGGTGACGGCGTGAAGCTGCTGAGCTGGAACGTGCGCCTCTTCGACCTCTACAACTGGGACGACAACGTGCGCACCCGCGACGCCATCTTCGACGTGCTCAAGCAGGAGGACGCCGGGATCCTCTGCCTGCAGGAGTTCTTCCACAGCCCGGACCAGCGCTTCTTCCGCACCCGCGACGCCATCATGGGCAAGCTGGGCCATCGGGCCGAGCACCTCGCATGGACGCACCGCGTGAAGAAGTACGACCAGCATTTCGGCATCGCCACCTTCACCAGGCACCGCATCGCGGCCAGGGGGCGGCTCGACTTCGGCCGGAAGACCAACAACATCTGCATCTGGACCGATATCGTGATCGGCCTCGATACCATCCGCGTGTTCAACGCGCACCTGGCGAGCCTGCACTTCGGGCATGCCGAGTACCAGTTCATCGATTCCATGCGCGCCGATCCCAACGCCGGAGCGATCCAATCGCGAGGCGGACGGATCCTGGAGCTGGTGCGCGATGGCGCCGTGCGCCGGGCAGGGGAGGCCGCCGTGATCGACAGCGCCTTGCGCGCCAGTCCGCACCCGGCGGTGTTCTGCGGCGACATCAACGATGTGCCCATGAGCTACGCCTACCACCGCCTGCGCGGTCCCATGCTCGACGCCTTCACGGAGAGCGGAAGAGGCTTGGGCGGCACGTACATCGGCAAGTTGCCCAAGCTGCGCATCGACCACATCCTCCACGACGAGGCCATTGCGAGCTGGGGCTTCCGCACGCTGCCTCAGAAATTGAGTGATCACCATGCGAATGCGGCCATGATCGCCGTTCGCGTGCCATCGAACGGCACGGACTGAACCGTGTACCGACGGCCAACCAACACCCTACTCATCATGCGCACTGAAGCACGTGTACTCGTAGTCGTGGCCTGCATTGTCCTGATCGGCTCCTGCGGGCGGGCACCGGACAGTGCCATGGAGTCACGACCCTCCGAAATGGAAATGGACCTTGAGGAGCCTGCTCCGCAAGTGACGAGCCGGTTCGATGGTTCAGATGCGAATGGTTGGGCGGCCAGCAACGATTCGTCGCAACCGATGAAGCCGGAAGTGATGAGTTCCAGCGCTGCCCGTGCCACCGGCGATACCAGCCGCCGCTTCATCCGCGCCGCCGACCTGCGATTCCGCGTGAAGAATGCCGTGGAGGCCACTTACGCCATCGAGGATCTGATTGCCGGGTTCGGCGGTTTCGTGGAGCACACCCAATTGAGCTCGACCGTGGACAACCGCTACACCACGCCCGTGAGCGCCGATAGCGTGTTGGAGACCACGCGTTTCACCGTGGTGAACCACGCTACACTGCGCGTTCCCGTGACGGAGCTCGATACCGCGCTGAAATCGCTCGCCCGCTTCGTGGACTTCCTGGATCACCGCACCGTGAAGGCCGAGGATGTGAAACTGATGCTCCTGGCCAATCGAATGACCAAAGACCGTGTGGTGCGTCACACCGAACGGATGGAAGAGGCCATTGACGAACAAGGCAAAAAGCTGCGCGACGTGGCCGAGGCGCAGGAAGCCGTGCTGCGCCGACAGGAGCAAGCCGACGAGGCCATGCTGAGCAACGCGCGCCTCGAGGACCGCATCGCCTTCAGCACCATCACGCTCGAGATCTACCAGCGCCAGAGCGTGCGCCATGAGATGCTGGCCAATGAGCGCAACATCGAGCGGTACGAGCCGGGCTTCTTCAGCAAGCTTGGCGGTGCACTGGCCGGCGGATGGCGCATGCTCTTGCGATTCGCGCTCTTCCTTGCGGGCAATTGGAGCATCGTCCTGATCGCGATCGGCGTCTTTGTCCTGCTGCGCAGGCTTTTCCGATCCACGAAACCGGTCTGACCGGGTGAGGGGCGCGGCGTAGTTTCGGGCACTCTTCGCCCATGAACGTACATCGACCCGCCCTCCTCGCCGGATCCTTCGCGCTGCAGCTCATCGCGCTCGCGCAGCCGCGCATCCACGGCTGCCTGGTGCTCACCGATGGCCAGCTCCCGCATCCGCAGCCGCTCACGCAGGGCCAGCGCGACTTGATTGATGAGACCATTGCCCGAAGCGACAGCTTCGACATCCGGCATTACGACATCACGGTTGACGTGACCGACTACTTCGGCCAGACGATCAAGGCCGCCACGCGGATCACCTGGGCTGCGAAGCTGCCGGGCCAGTCGAGCATCCGCTTCGACCTGCAATCGCTCACCGTTGACTCGGTCATCGGTGAGAACGGTCCGCTGCCCTTCGCCCACGATGGCCAGTTCCTGCGCGTGCAATTAGAGGATGAGCCAGTGGTGGGAGAGGAGCACGAGATCGCGGTGCACTACCACGGAGCGCCCGATGCGGACCCCAGTTGGGGAGGCTTCTACTTCGCCAGCGACTACATCTACAACCTGGGCATCGGCCTCACCACGGTGCCACCCAACTTCGGCAAGGTGTGGTACCCGTGCTTCGACAGCTTCATGGAGCGCGCCACCTACACCTTCCATGTGAAGAGCGCCAACAGCCGTAAGCTCTTCGGCCAGGGCGTTCTGATCGGCGAGGTGCAGCTCGGCGGCGACACCGTTGTCCGGTCTTACGACTTCCCCTACGGCATCACCACGCACGTGAGCGCCATCGCCGTGGCCAACTACGCCGAGTACAGCTACACGCACAGCGGCGCTAACGGCGATATCCCGGTCTCCTTGAAGTCGAAGCCCGCGCAGCTC
>CAZFBP010000311.1:0-3688 GCA_964517255.1 uncultured Chryseobacterium sp. | reverse complement strand
TATTACCGGCTCGCATTCACCGCGGCGCGAGCCAAGGGGGACTCCATCTTCATGGTGAAGCAGTGGATGAACCTGGGGTACAACAGGGCGAAGGTCGGCGACCATCGCGCCGCGCTGCACCTGATGGATTCAGCGATGGTCATGGCCAGGCGCAAGGGCATGCTCGAAGAGCGTGTCAACCTCGAGAAGTGGATCAGCGATTCCTTCCTCGCCTTGGGCCGCCCGGATAGTGCTGTCGCGCGCCTTCAATCGCACCTCGCATTGAAGGACAGCCTGCTCGGGATCGAGCGGGTGAAGGCGCTCACCGAGATGCAGGAGAAGTACGAGAGCGAGAAGAAGGAGAAGGAGATCCTGGGCCTGAAGGCGGAGAACCTGGAGGGGGAATTGAAGCAGGCCCGCATGAAGCGCACGCGCAACATCTACCTCTTCAGCGGCGTCGGCGTGGTGATGCTCGCCGCTGGCTTGTGGAGCCGATTGCGCTTCGTGCACCGCGCCAAGGCCGCCATCCAGACGGAGAAGGACATCAGCGAGGCCTGCTGCTCAACATCCTGCCGGAAGAGGTGGCCGCCGAGCTGAAGGAGAAGGGCGAGGCCGAGGCGCGCCTGATCGAACAGGTCACCGTGCTCTTCACCGACTTCAAGGGCTTCACGGCCATGAGCGAGAAGCTCAGCCCCAAGGAGCTGGTGCGCGACATCCACGAGTGCTTCAGCGCCTTCGACCGCATCATGGAGCGGCACGGCATGGAGAAGATCAAGACCATCGGCGATGCGTACATGGCCGCCGGCGGCCTGCCCGTGCCCAACACCACGCACGCGCGCGATGCGGTGCTCGCGGCCCTGGAGCTGCGCGATTTCATCGAGCAGGGCAGGCAGGGCAAGATCGCCAGGGGCCTGCCGTACTTCGAGGTGCGCATCGGCCTCCACACCGGCCCTGTGGTAGCCGGCATCGTGGGCGTGAAGAAGTTCGCCTACGACATCTGGGGCGACACCGTGAACACGGCGAGCCGCATGGAGAGCAGCGGCGAGGCAGGGCGCGTGAACATCAGCGAGGCGACTTATCAGTTGGTCAGTTCGCAGTCGGCAGTTGGCAGTTCCCCCGCCTTCAGCTTCACTCCACGCGGAAAAGTGCAGGCCAAGGGCAAGGGCGAGATCGAGATGTGGTTCGTGGAGCGCACTTGAGGGCTACCGTGCGCGGAAGAGGTCGATGTGATGGCTCATGCGCCCCTGGAGCGCCTCATCGGCCGTTTCATTCACTTCCAACGAGAGGCGCACGTTGTCGCGAAAGAGCCGTGAGGCCTTCGAGGTCTCCGTGAAGCGCACGGTCCACAAGCGGTCGTCGATCACCATCGAGCGCGGGACCTCATCGTGCACGTTCAGGTTCGCGCGCACTCTGCCCGTCATGGGGTCCAGGAGCCGCACCAGCGCGCAGCCGGTCCTCGCGTCGTACTCCGCCAGCACCGCGTGCAGGCCGCCCAGGGCGAAGCAATGGCCCTCGGGCAATTTGCCAACGGCTGTTGTGGCCGTCACCGCGTCCGCTGCCTCGAGCTTCACCCGGCGCGGTTTGATCTCCTCATCGTACGCGCCGTTGAAGACATAGGCCTCCTGCGTCTGCTTGTACAGCGTGCGGTGGTTGATCCAGCAGTAGCCGTCGTTGCCCCACTTCGGCCCGAAGGAGTTGTAGAAGAGGAAGGTGCTGTCGGCGGTGTTGTAGCCGCAGCACACCAGCGCGTGCCCGCCGCCGTCATCGCCGGCTTCCGGCCGGTCCCACACATAGCGCGTGCTGCCCGCCTTGTAGGCCGAGTCGCCGCGCAGGAAGAAGGTGCTGTCGATGTACAGGCCGATGAGCAACGGCTCGCCGCGGCTCAGGTGGTACTGCCACTGCAAGGGGTTGAAGGGGCCCTCATAGTATGGAGGGCACTTGGGGCAGGGATGGAAGAGCTTCACCGGCGTGCGTAGCTTGCGGAAGAGCGCGCTGTCCATCACGCTCTCGCTGGGGCTGTCGCGGCAGCCTTTCAGTGCGCCTTGATAGCCGAACACACTAGCGGGCACATTGCCCCAACGGCTCGCTACCGTGAAGGCAGCGGGTATGGCCACGCCCGAGAAGCACGCGTCCTTCGAATCATCGGGCGCGGCATAGTGCTTCACCATGGTGAAGAGGTAGCCGGGGCTGAGCACGTCCTTGGGTGTGGGTTTCTTGCGCTGGTCCGGGATGATGCCCTTCGCCCTGTTCTCCTGGTAGGTCATGATCCCATAACCGATGGACCATGCCGTGCACGACGCGTACGGGCCTTGGTTGCCCGGCTGCACGAAATGCTGCCGGATATCCACGCGATCGGGCGGCTTCTTCCCTTTGGGGATGTTGAAGCCGTACTCGATCATGCACTGCAGGTAGGTGCTGTCGTTGGGCAGCGGCAGCCCGTAGGCCGGCACTTGCGCGCGCGCCTGCGATGCGCAGAGTAGCGCGGCGAACGTGCATAATCGGATCATTCGGAAGCAGGGCATGGACTCGTTGGCATGGAAAGGTACCGTGGCGCGGGGAATCGCGGCGCGGCCCCTGCGGACACGCTACTGCTTCAGCACCAGCTCCGCCTTGCGCACCACCAGGCTCGGGTGCTCTTCGGCGGTGAGGATGGCCTTGAAGGTGTAGGCGCCATCCTCCGGCACGGTGTACTCGCCGTTCTTGCCGGTGAAGCTCCATTCGGTGTGGCCGTTGATCTCGGTCTTCGTCTCGCCGATGGTCACGTTCTTCTCCATCGGGTCCAGCTCGAAGAGCTGCAGGTCCGCATCGTCCTTCACTACGCGCACGCGCATGGTCAGCGCGGCAGCACCGTCGTAGGCCATATCCAAGTGGCTCCAGAGCGCGATCACATCGTCCTTCTGCAGGTTCAGCATGGACTCGCGCATCACCAGGCGATCGGGTGTGCTCAGCGTATCAATGGCCAGCCGTGCCAGTTCTTTGCCGGTAATGGCTTCGCAACTGGGGAAGAGGAGGAGGGCGAGGGGGAGGTAGAGGAGGGTGCGCATGGTGCGAAGATTGTGATCGCCGTGGATCGCGGCGGTCGGCAGGTGCAGAAGCGCGATGGTGAGGGAGCAGACGAGGCGGATTTGGGCGGGTCAGGACGATTCGCCACTGATCGCAGATCAGCGGCAGCGCTAACGGTCATTCTCGCGGGAGCGGGGTCGTAAAAAAGCACGGCAGAATACTGCGGAGGTTGGGAGAAAGCCTGCGCGGGTCTAGGTTGGAAAGGAGCGGTTGGTGGGAGGCGGTACTGCTGTGGAAAATATTGAAGCTAGCGAGTACTACGCACGTTTACTTGAATGTATGTTGTGCGGCGAGTGGTTGACGTTAATCCTGTCACACAATGAGGTCCTTAGAGTTATTCGCGGGCGGCGGTGGCCTTGGTCTTGGTTTGGACCTTGCCGGTTTCAAAGCCGCCGCTGTTGTTGAATGGGATAAGTGGTGCTGCGATACCATCCGTCATAACCAGTCGCTCGGGTATCCGCTGGTACAGAACTGGAAGGTGCATCAGATTGATGCAAAGGAGTTCGACTACGACGCTCTCAGCGGAATAGAGCTCATCTCTGGTGGACCTCCATGCCAGCCGTTCTCGCTTGGGGGAAAGCACCGGGGCTATGACGATTCCCGCGACATGTTCCCGACAGCCGTGAAGGCCGTGCGTATGCTGCGG
>CAZFBP010000310.1:0-3727 GCA_964517255.1 uncultured Chryseobacterium sp. | reverse complement strand
ACGTGTTGGTGAAGTAGGTCAGGATGCAAGGACAGGTGCCATGGTGCAGGGGTGCCATGGTGCAGGCCGCGTTGGGCGCGGTTGAGCGAGGCGAACGCTTGTCGTTAACCACTAGCTTGCGTGGCACATCCCCACACATGGCAGCCTTCAAGGACTTTGAGGAAATCGTTGCCTGGCAGCGGGCCATCGACCTCAGCGCTTCGGTTTATCCATGCTTCCAGAACCATCGCGATTTCGGATTCCGTGACCAGATCCTCCGTGCAACCGTCTCCGTGGCGAACAACATCGCAGAAGGATTCAGCAGCGGATCGAACCGGAAGTTCCGTTATTACCTCACCATCGCAAGGAGCTCGTGCAATGAGGTGCGGTCCATGGTCATCCTTGCAGGTAGGATCGGATACTTGAAACAGGAAGAGGTCGAACAGATGCGAACCGAGTGCATCCGGTTGAACGGCACTATTCTATCCCTTATCAAGTCCATGCGCGAGGATTACATCCAAAGCTGGGCGCCATGGCTTGTGCCGTTTGCATCCTGGGTCGGCTGGGTCTGAGCATTGAACCTCTCCAAGGCCCATCACGGCCGCTATGCACCATGGCACCTCAGCACCTTGGCACTCCCGCACCATACCATGAGTAAGAAGAACGACCCGAAGGTGATCCGCGCCTGGACCTTCTACGATTGGGCCAACTCGGTCTATTCGCTCACCATCACCAGCGCTGTCTTCCCGATCTTCTACGCCGCGATCACCAAGGGCGAAGCAGGTGAGGACCTCGTCGCCGACAAGCATGGCATGCCGGCGCAGTCGCTCTACTCATACGCGCTCTCGGCAGGCTTCCTCATCGTCGCGCTCATCGCGCCCTTGCTCAGCGGCATCGCCGACAGCCGTGGCAACAAGCTCGCTTTCCTGAAGGCCTTCTGCTACCTCGGCGCCACGAGTTGCGCGGGCCTGGCCTTCTTCAGCTTCGATGGCATCTGGTGGGGGCTGGGGCTGGTGGCCCTGGCCTGCATCGGCTTCAGCGGCAGCTTGGTGTTCTACGATGCCTTCCTCGTGGACATCGCGAGCAAGGACCAGCACGACAAGGTGAGCGCGCGCGGCTACACCATGGGCTACATCGGCAGCGTGATCCTGCTCATCGTCAACCTGCTCATGGTGAAGCAGCCCGAGTGGTTCCATTTCCCCAAGGAGATCACCCTGGGAGCAACGACTTACGGCGGCATTCCCGCGCGAGCCACCTTCATCACCGTGGGGCTCTGGTGGGCCGGCTTCGCGCAGATCGCCTTCCGCCGGCTGCCGAAGCGCACGCCCGCCTCGAACGGCCACGATGGCGTGCTCTGGAGCGGGTACGCGGAATTGCGCAAGGTGTGGCGCCAGCTCAATGCCACCGTTCGCCTGAAGCGCTACCTCTTCGCCTTCTTCGTCTTCAACATGGGCATCCAGACGGTGATGTACCTCGCCGTGATCTTCGCCGAGCACGAGATCAAGCGCGTGGATGAGTCGGGCGCCATCGTGCCCATCGAATCAGAGAGCCTCATCATCAGCATCCTCATCATCCAACTCGTGGCCGCGATTGGCGCAGCGCTCTTCGTCCGGCTCAGCGCGCGCTTCGGCAATCTGCGCGCATTGGTGATCGGCTTATCGGTGTGGGTGTTGGTGTGCATCGCAGCGTACTTCACGCATTGGACGCACGAGTTCTACCTGCTCGCCGGTTGCGTGGGCCTGGTGATGGGCGGCTGCCAGGCGCTCGCGCGGAGCACCTACGCCAAGTTCCTTCCGCCCACGAACGACACGGCCTCGTACTTCAGCTTCTACGATGTGAGCTACTACCTGGGCACCGTGCTCGGCACCGTGATATTCGGCGTGGTGTTCCAAGTCACCGGTGATCTGCGCAACACGGCGATCGCGCTTTGCAGCTTCTTCATCGTTGGCCTCTTGCTGTTGCTGCGGGTGCCGAAGGAGGAACGAGGAGCGGTGGCGTGAGCGGTCACCTGCCCGTTAAGCGCAATGTGGCCACGAGCATGTAATGGTCCGAGGCCTGTCGCCCGTTCACTTTCGGCTTGCTGACCCGGTAGGCCGCACTGCTCCAGCGCGCTGGCGCGAACCAGATATGGTCGATCCGCTTGCTGGCTTCCGCATCCGGCATGAAGCCGTTGAAAGTCGCGCTTCGCTGTTGCGATTCCGGGCAGGCATTCAGGAGGGAGCGGGAGAGCAGGAGCATGGGCTCGCTGCCGGGCTCGGCATTGAAGTCGCCGATCAAGAGCACGTCCTTTCGCGCTGAGAGCACGGGGGCGAGGATGCGCAGCACCAGCGCCGCGCTCTCGCGCCTTGCGATAGCGCCCTGGTGGTCCCAGTGCGTGTTGATCACCCACAGGCTGTCGCCGCCACGCCTGTCGCGGAGCACGGCCAAGGTGGCGACGCGCTCACAGGCCGCGTCCCAGCCCTTGCCCGGTGCATCGGGCTCTTCAGACAGCCAGTACGTGCGCCCTTCGATGAGCGCGAACATGGTCGTATCGAAGTAGATCGGCGAGAATTCGCCCTTCGTGGCCCCATCCTCACGGCCCACGCCGAATCGTGCGTAGCCCTTCCATCGTTCATCGAGGTAGGCGAGCTGATGCGCGAGCGCTTCCTGCAGGCCGATCAGCGATGGCCGTTCCGCTAGAACGGTTTCAGCCAGCGCTTCCTTGCGCAGATCCCAACGGTCCTCTCCATCGGCGGGATTGTCGTAGCGGATGTTGTAGCTCACCACGATGCGGTCCTGAGCGATGGCGGTGACCGCGATGAACGCGAAGGCGATGAAGCTGAATGGACTCATGCGTGTGATGTTAGGCGCGCTCACCCCAGCGCCACATCCAGGATCATCATCACGATGAAGCCGCCGATGAAGCCGAGCGTGGCGATGTCGGTGTACTTGTCCTGCTGCGTCTCGGGGATCACTTCTTCCACCACCACGTAGATCATGGCGCCGGCGGCGAAGGCCAGCGCGTAGGGCAGCACCGCCTGCATGTGGATCACGGCCACCGCGCCGATCACGCCGAAGATGGGCTCTACGATGGCGCTGAGCTGCCCGTACCAGAAGCTGCGGAGCTTGCTCACGCCCTGGCGGCGCAAGGGCATGCTCACGGCGAAGCCCTCCGGGAAATTCTGCAGGCCGATGCCGATGGCCAGCGCTACAGCGCCGCCGATGCTTGCCTCCGGCATGCCCGCAGCCACTCCACCGAAGAGCACGCCCACGGCTAGCCCTTCGGGGATGTTGTGCAGCGTGATGGCCAGCACGAGCAAGGTGGTTCGGTGCCAGTTGGTGTCCGGCCCCTCACTGCGATTCGGTTCGAAATTGATGTGCAGGTGGGGGAGCACCTTGTCCAGCGCGAACAGGAAGAGCGCGCCGACGGCGAAGCCGATGGCGGGCGCGAGCCAGGGGATGTTGCCCAAGCGCTCACTGATCTCGATGCTCGGGGTGAGCAGGCTCCAGAAGCTCGCGGCCACCATCACGCCGCCGGTGAAGCCCAGCATGCCATCGAGCCATTTGCGCGAGGCATTGCCGAAGAAGAACACGAGGCCCGCACCCGCAGCAGTGACGATCCAGGTGAACGTGGTGGCGAGGAAGGCGCCCATCACCGGGTCGATTCGTCCGAAGAAATCGAGGATCTGGTTCATGCTGATTCTACTTGCAGGTGGTGGCTCACATCCTTGCTCAGGCTGAATGCAGCGCCGCTCCTGGGCTTCACATC
>CAZFBP010000309.1:0-3781 GCA_964517255.1 uncultured Chryseobacterium sp. | reverse complement strand
GGCGCGACGAAGATGCCTTGCACCGGAAACGATGCGCGCCGGGCCTTCAGCCCGGCGCGCACAGGGCGCTGTGGATCGCCGCTCAGGGCAGCTGCTCCTGGATGGAATTGGTAGGCACGCTGCCGCCCACGTTGGTGAGGATGGGGTCGCGGTCGTTGTCCTGACCGGTGTACTTCACCGTGCCATCCATGTTCACATCGGCGCCGCTGTACAGTGAGACGGTGTTGGTCGGAACCGCGCCACCAATGACGGTGAGTATGGGGTCGCGGTCATTGTCCTGACCCGTGTAGAGCAGCCAGGTATCCGGATCGACGTTGCCGGCCCAGAGCGCCATCACGCTGCCGATGGCCTTGCGCCCACCGGTGCCATACACGGCCGTGCCGCTCAAGGTGAAATCGACTGTGGCGGCGGTGCCGCTCAGCGCCACACCGTTCGCGGTCATCGCGCCGAAGTGGTTGCGGTGCCGCACGGCCACGCGATAGGCGCCTGCATCTGGGCAGAAGCCCAAGGGCGAGATTCCATCGGGCGCCACCACATCACCATCACGCTGCAAGAGACCGGCGCGCGCTTCGAGCACGGCGTACGGCGAGCTGTTCGACCGCACTTCCACCAGCACCCAATCGACCACCGCATTGCTGCCCGTTGCCGCGAGCAGCGTGGGCGATACCGTGGTCGGTCCGGTCACGGTGTGGCCCATGGCGGAATACGGCTGCGTGAGCGGGATGAGATCCAGCTTGCGCAGCGAATCGGTCATCAGGCCGTTGGCGGTCTTGTACGGCCCTTCGAGGAAGACCCTGGCCGCAACCACCGACCGCGGCACCACCTCGCAGGGCGCCTGGAGCGTGGTGAAGGTGTGCGTGGCGGAGTACTCGCTCATGATGCCCTGCACGCCGCCGCAGACGGCGCGCACCTGCACGTCGTAGCTGGTAAGCTGGGTGAGGCCGCTGAGCGGATAGGTGTTCACCGAGAGCCCGCTCACGTCGGCCCAGGTGCCGCTGCTGGCGGGCTTCCACCGCAGGTCGTAGGTAGTGCCGCCCGTGCCGCCGCCCGGCGCCGCGACCCAGTTGATCGTCGCGCTGTTGTAGGTGATCGCCGTGCTCGAGAGCCCTTGGGGGATGCTGCAGGTCACAGCGTACGCGCTCGCATTGAGCAGGTAACAGGCCACAGCATTGCTCGCGCCGTTGTAACCGTACACATGGATGTAGTAGTTGCCAGCCGCCGCGTTGGGGTAATAGACGTACTCGCTGCTGGTGCCGCTGTTCTGGGAGATGGCCACCTGCGTGCCGCCACTATTCAGGAGGCGCAGGTCGTAATCCGCGTACAGCTGGCTCAAACTGAGGTTCACGTTGCTGGTGGCCGCCAGCGTGAAGCGGAAGTAATCCGCATCGGCACTGGGGTTGATGAGGGCGTTGACGGTGGCGGGCAGCGTCAGTACTGTGGCGGCGCCGGTGCTGTTGTTGGCCTCGTACGGATCGGTGCATGGCACGGGCGTGTTGAAGGTCTTCACCGTGCTGTACGCCGAGCTGCTCGCGGAGCACACGCTGAGGACCTGGAACTCGTACTGTGTTTCCTGCGAGAGACCGGAAACGGCGTACGAGTTCGTCACGATGCCGGTGACCGTGGTCCAGCTGGGCGCACCGACCGCGCGCCAGCGCAAGGTGTAGCTGGCCATGCCGAAGTTGGCCCAGGTGAGCGTGGCGCTCGCCGCAGTGAGATTGGTGACGTTGAGCGGCTCGGGCGGATCGCAACTGGCGCCGCACTGGGCAAGGCAGCTCGCGGAATTGACACGGCTGATGATGAGCGCCTTGGGTTGCGGGCCGAAGCCCAAGGCCAGGTTGATGCCGACATTCAAGTGGCAATAGCTCATCACGGTGCCGCCGCCCGGAGGCAACCCGGCATTCGGACAGGACCCTTCGGTATAGCCCGCAGAGGGTCCGCAGCCGTCGATGGCCGTGCCGTTGCCGTTCCAAGAGCAATTGTGCGTATGCGGACTGCCCATGTTGTGGCCGGTCTCGTGCGTCACCACCATCACGCTCCAACTGTAGGTGGGCACGTTGTTGAACGAAGCATCGATGCCGCTGTAGGCCATGCGCGAACTGGTGCTTCCGCAAAGTGAGTTCAACCAGGCCACGCCCCCGTAATTCGCCAGGTCGAGCAGGTGCGCTAGGTTGCCGTTGAAGCTGGTGCGCGTGGTGCCGAACTGGTTGAGGCGGCCGCTGCTGCTGGTGGCGTTGTACGGACTCGCGGTGGTCCACACGTAGATCTCCGAGAGCTGCACTTGCACACCGTCGTTGCTGTAAATGGTGGCCATCTGATTGAAAAGGCCGGTGAGGTAGGTGGTGACATTGGCCACGCTGCTGCCCTTGCTGAGGTAGATATCGAAGGCGGCTTCCCAATAGATGGTCACGCAACGGATCGTCTTCATGCCCGCGCGAGGCCGGTAGTCGTCGGGATCGGGCGCGGTTGGAGGCTCCATCACTCCGCACGAGAAATCGGGCACCTCGCGCAAGTCGCTGGTGCGGTACAGCACGTGGCGTTGCTCGGGATCATGCTCCAGTGGGCCCAGCACGCGTTCATCCTGCGCGGTACTGATCAGGCCCATCACGGCATCCGGGTAGATGCTGATCGCGGCCAGCGATCCCGGCACGCCGCGCACCACGCCGCGGTAGTGCGCGCCGAATTCCACAACGGCCCGGTCCCCTGAGGAAATCGAGACCTGGAATCCAGGCGCGAGGATCTCCGCACGGATCAGGTCGATCAGCTGCACGCCATCCGCCGAGGGGAGCTCAAGGGTGATGCGCTCATCACGCGTGCGCAGTAGATCACCAGCCGCTCGTTCATCGTAACGCAACACCGTGGCCGCACGGACCGCGTCGCTCCATAGGGCTTCGCGTTCGGCATCGGCGGGCAGGGCATGGAGCAGGCGCACCGGCACGAATCGCTCGCCTGCCCCTCGCGCGCGTTGCACATCCGATTCAACGTACCGTTCCGATTGCGCCGAGGCGTGGAGCCAGAAGAGCGTTGCGAAAGGGAGCAGCCAGCGTTTCATGCGATCCAGGTTAGAGCGTGCAAAGTACCGAGGCGCCCCGTGCGGGCAAAGCCCCTGATTAGACGTAGGCTCAATCGGAAGCGGCGCTCAACCGCGCTTGCCCTCCACGGGCACGCTCATGCGCGCCTTGGCCATCTGCACCAGCCTCTTCAGGCGGTGGTAGGCGGCCAGCTGCTTGTTGTAGCGCTTCAGGTCGCTGGGGTCGAGCTGCTCCACATGCAGCAGGTCCATTTTGTCGGCCAGGTCGTTGATCTTCACGCGGATGGCCAGCGGGTCCTCCACCACCCGGTCGATGTACTGCTCGTAGGTCTCGTCGCTCCGTCGGCTGATCGCTTCCAGTGCCTTGATCACATGCGGCGGGAAGTCCTTCTTCGTGATATCGGCCACGGTGAGCTCCGAGCGCTCCAGCACATCGTGCAGCGCGCCCAGCACCTGCTCATCGAAATCGTGGCCGCGCATCATCACGCGCATCACGTGCAGGATGTACGGCTTTCCGAACCGGTCGGTCTGGCCCTTGTGCACCTTGGCGGCGAGGCGGATGGCGGTCTCGAGCAGATGGTCCATTGATCGGTTCTGGGGGGGAAGGCCGCAAAGTAGCCAGCGCGTTACTGCGGGTGAATGAAGCGGGGCTTCCCAGTTCAGAGAAGCCCCGCGCTCGGTTCAAATCATGGCATCATCGCGCCAGCGGCACGCGCAGGGTCACGCGCTCTTCGCCGTTGTCCAGGCGCACGA
>CAZFBP010000308.1:0-3806 GCA_964517255.1 uncultured Chryseobacterium sp. | reverse complement strand
AGCTGGAGCCGCATCGCACGCATCGCGGAGATCACGCGCGCAGGAGGCAAGGAGCTCGTGGTCTATATCAGCATGGCCTTCGGCAATCCGTATGGCGATCCCTGGAGCGCGGACGTGGCCCTGCACTGGGTCAATCGCCTCACGAGCGAGTTGGGCGTGCGCATCATCGCCCTCAGCGATACGGTCGGCGTGGCACGGCCCGGTGACATCGCATCCATGTTCTCAGCGCTCATCCCGGCATTGCCGCAGGTCGAGTTCGGTGCGCACTTGCACTGCACCCCCGACAACTGGAAAGCGAAGACCGATGCCGCTTGGGATGCCGGTTGCCGCCGCTTCGATGGCGCCATTGAGGGCTACGGCGGCTGCCCGATGGCCGAAGATGAGCTAGTAGGCAACCTGCAGATGGAGGTGTTCGCGCGGAGCCTCGTTGAGCGCGGGGTAGTTGCGGGGCTTGACCTCGCGCAGTTGGAGCGATGCGTGATGGAGGCGGGGCGGGTGTTCCCTTGAAGGCGAACCGAAGAACCGCGGAATAGCGAACCGCAGAAGGTGAAAGGGCGCACGCCTGCGGGGTTCAAAGGCCGCCAATTTCCCGCTCGCGGGAGGTTCTATTTCCTATTGCCCTCGGCGGTGTTCACGCTGGCTTGGAAGATCGCGACAAGCTCAGAGCATTCCTGTCGGCAGCCCTCCAGACCATTCACATTCTTGTGCAGCTTCGCTTTCTGAATGATCCGCAGGCATGCGTGGCTTTCCCGTAGTTCTTTCAGTCCCACCTTGATCTTGTGGATGAAATCACGCCGCGATTCAGCGGCTTGCGCCTCTCCATAGTGCAAGGCTGGTGAAGTTCCAGAGCGCAAGAGTTGGTCCGCCAAGAGCTTTCCCGCTGGGGTGCCAGGCATCTCGTCGGTTGCCTGAATGACGAGCACTGCAAAGTCGATGAGGCGTTCTTGAAGGTCGAAGTTGGCTTTCGCGTTCATGGGAAGGTGTTCCCCCAAAACAACGGACAATCGTCGCAGGAACATTCTCGATCCACCGAGAGGCGGAGTGAGCGCTGCCGGTGATTTCTTCGGTTCAGCATTCGCAGTTCTGCGGTTCTTCGGTTCGTTAACCCTTCACCAGTTCCAGCACCGTGATCTCCGGCGGCATGCCCACGCGCCCGGGGAAGCCGATGAATCCGAAGCCGCGGTTCACGTAGAGTTGCTGCTCGCCTTCCGCGTAGAGCCCCGCCCAGTGCTTATACACCCATTGCGCTGGGCTGTAGGTGGTGCTGCCGAGTTTCACGCCCAATTGCGCGCCATGCGTGTGGCCGCTCAGCGTGAGGTCGATGCCCGTGCCCTGCACTTGATGCTCCCAATGCGTGGGGTCGTGGCTCATGAGGATGCGATAGGGGAAGGCTTCGGTGCCGCGGATCGTCTTTTGCAAGTCGCCGTATTGCTGGAAGCGGTGCCCCCAATTCTGTACGCCGAGCAGACCGATGCGCTCACCGTTGCGCTCGAGGGGCAAGTGCTCATCGAGCATTAGGCGGAAGCCCATCTCGGCATGGATGCGCTTGAGCTTCTCGAGATTCCTGGCCTTCAGCTCCGGGCTATCCCACTTCGGATAATCGCTGTAGTCGTGGTTGCCGAGGATGGAGAATTTTCCGAGCGGTGCTTGCAACCGCGCCAACTCAGCAATGAATGGTTCGGCTTCCTCCGCGAAATCATTCACCATGTCGCCGGTGAAGAGGATCAGGTCGGGCTTCTCGGCCATGATCAGGTCCACGCCGTTGCGCACGATGCTCAAGTCGCGGCCGTAGCTGCCCAAGTGCATATCACTGATCTGCACGATGCGGAGGCCACTGAATGCTTCAGGCAGCTTCTCGCTGCGCACGGGCACGCGCGCCAGGTTGAAATTGCGACGGCCTTTCGTGACGCCGTAGAGCACCGCTGCGAAGGGCACGGTGGAGATGATCAGGCCTAACTGGCTCAAGAAGCGCGCGCGGTCGATGCCCAGGCCATCCGCATCCACCGCTCTCGGCGTGAGCTTGTCCCATGTCCATCGGACCAGGTGCAGCAGGTCGTCGAGCCCGTGGAAGACCACCATCACCAACTTGGGCAGGAAGAAGAGCAGGAAGAGCGCCACCATGCTGAAGGCGAAGCTGTGGTCGCGCCGGGCCTCGGGGTCGCGGAAGTTGATGGCCACGTAAACGATCATGCCCAACAGGCCGATGCTGATGACCCAATAGAGGAAGCGGAAAATGCGCCGCAACGCCATGCTGTGGTTCGCGAGCGCGGTATTCACACCTTTGTAGGCATAGAGGTCAACGGCGATGAGCACCAACAGGAAGATCAGGAAGCCGCGGAGGACGGGGGACATGGGGGCGAAGGTACCGGGGGGGAGAGGGGGCTTGATGCTCAACGTCGTTGATACACATCTCCCCAGGCCTGGCCAGACCGGAAGCGGGCAATTCGGATGAAGCCGGAATACTTCAGTTCATCGGGCAGCTCCTTCCTGGACTGATAATCGACGAAGGCGTATTCCGCTTCTGGCATGGGCTCCTTCGCGCAACCGCTGAACACCGGAGAGCCATCGAGGTATCCAGCATCTCGATGCGTCATGTAATGAATATCAGAGAATGAAGCCATGATGCGGGCTTCGTGCATCGCGCGCTGGTCGCAGTAATTGATGCGTTCCTTATGCATCGAGATGGCGTCACGGTAGTTCAATCGGACATCACCGATATGATCGTCGGTGCAGAGTGAGGCGAGCATGGTAGCCGCCATGAACGCAGCGACTGCCGGAAGCGCCCAAGCCCTGCGCGCGAGGCCAGAAGCATGCAAGCTCGCCAGAGCGCCCACCACAAGGAATGGATGGATGGGCAACAGGTACCGGGGCGTGAAAAAGTTCAGGGAACTGAAGGCCCATAGCCCGATGCAAAGGATGCCGAACAGGAAAACCGGAACATGAAGCCGGCATTCAGTCCGGCGGATGAGCAGGGAGAGCGAACCGATGCCGATCGCTAAAGCGATGAGGACCGCAGGTAATTGGATGCTCTCGGGCACCGGCCAGCGGCCCCAGAGCATCTTGATCGCAGCGATGAATGCAAGTGCGGACAAGATGCTCAGTGCAGCACCACGGCGGATCAGGAGTAATGGAGCTGCCACGCAACCAGCGAGCGTCAGGTATTGAAGGCCTTCCGTTTCGAATGCGTTGGTGAATGCCAGTTTGGCCTTGTATGCAACATCTATCCGGGATCGGGTGATCATCTCCAGATGTTCTGGGAAGAAGACCCATCCGAATTTCCACCATTGCAAAAGGAAGTAGGATCCGGCAATTACGACTGGGAGAAAGAGCAGCAACATCCATCGGAGCCAAGCCCTGGATTCTGGCCAATTGCCTCCGTAGATGTGCGACAACGCGTGCGTCATGGCCACGGCGATCACCAGCACCAGGGCAGTTTCCTTTGTCCAGAGCGCCAGCGTGCAAGTGATGAGATACAGCCATGGGAATCGCGCGAGATAGGCGATCACAGCTAAGGTCATGAGCAGCGCCAGCGTCACCTCTGGAAGCAGCAGACCGCTTTGTGCGAGGAGCATTTCGTTCGATGCGACAAGCAACGCCGCAGAGGCGCCCATCCATTCACCTCCCAAGCGTGCCCCCAGCCAATAAGACGCAAGAATCAGCAGGATGGAGATGCATAGAGGAAGGCTGTGCATCGCGGTGAAGGTGTCGCCGAATGCGCTCATCCACAGGGCTCCGAGCACATGGAAGAGGAGAGGATGCCCTCGTGAGAGTTCAGGCGGTATCGCCCACGGCAACAAGCTGATTCC
>CAZFBP010000307.1:2640-3821 GCA_964517255.1 uncultured Chryseobacterium sp. | reverse complement strand
AAACCTTGCACCGCCAAAACCCCCTCACAAGATGTACATTGCCGGAAGCTTACCGTAATCCTGCATCTGCACGCCGGTGAGGTCGCTCTCGCGGTAGAGGTCCTGGTGGATCAGCGCCATGCTCTTCACGCGCAGGCGGCTGTCGTTCACGGCCTGTTTGGCGGTCTCATCGGTGATGCCGCGTCCTTGTATGCTGAGCAAGCTGCTCACCGTTTGCAGGTTGTTCTTCACGCGGTGGTGGATCTCGCGCAGGAGCAGTTCTTTCTCCTTCAGCTGCTCTTCGATCACCCGCTTCTGCCGCGTCACCTCGGCCTCGCCCCTGCGCCTCATGCGATAGGCCCGGAAGGCGGACACGGCCGCCACCAGCAGCAGCAGGGCGCCCACGGCGATGGCCTTGATGGTGAGCGCGCGTTGTTCCAGCTGCGCCTTGTTCTCGGCGATCAATGCGTCCTTCCTCCCGCTGTCATATCTCTCCTGAAGCTCGTTGATCTGCGCGCTCTTCTCTTCGCTATAGACACTGTCGTTCCATTGGATATAGGCGCGCAAGTGAACCAGGGAACTGTCCAGCTGTCCCGTCCGTTCATGGTATTCCGCGAGACCGCGATGCGCGCTGGACAACTGCTTCTTGAAGCCGCCTTCCGCGCAAAGCGCCACGGCGGCGCGCAGCACCGGCAAGGCTTCCTCCAGGCTGTCCAGTTCCAGCAGCGAAACCCCGACCTCGGTGAGCACCATGCTGCGCAGGTGGTCCTCCGGCCTGTCGCCAAGGATGCGCAACGCATCGCGGTACAGCGGGAGCGCCTTGTCGTGGCGCGCCAGGTCGCCTTCGATGGTGCCCTGGTTGTAGCGGATCGATGCGGCATGCTCGCGCGCATCCACATGCTCCAGCAGGCGAACGGCCCTGTCGTAGTACACCAGCGCGCTGTCGAACGCGCCATGCGCGCGCTGGATGTTGGCCAGGTTGTTCACCGTGTTGGCCATCCATACCGTGTCGCCGAGCGCCATGAAGCCTTCGTACGCCGCGCCGATCTCACGCTGCGCCATATCCAGGCGGTCCTCTTCCTTATGCACGCTGCCGATGTTGTTGTGCAGCATGGCCACGTACCACGCATCGCCGGCCTCCTCGAAGCCCTTCAGCGCTGCCATGTAATGCGGCAGCGCACGGCCGTGCTCGCCCTTCACAC
>CAZFBP010000307.1:0-2630 GCA_964517255.1 uncultured Chryseobacterium sp. | reverse complement strand
AGGCCGGCGGTGTTGTTTGTGGTGAAGTTGGCCCACTACCCACGCCGCGCCGGCCCCCCCCACCCCCTCCGGGGCGCACTTTTTTGGCGCCCCCCCACGGCCGTGCTCGCCCTTCACACTGTAGCACATGCCCGTGAGGTTCTCTCCCTTGGCCCGCTGAAGGACGGTACCCTTCTCTTCCGCGTAGGACCTGAATTCATTCGCGAACAGAAGGGCGCTGTCGGGATCGTCGAAGACCAGCGTGCGGATGATGCCCGCGAGGGCGGGTAAGCGCGAGGTGTCGCGCGGCAGCGCATCGCGAGCGCGCAACAGGCTGTCTATCTGGGCATGGGCCACGAACCCGATCGAACAACAAGCGATCACTATGCTGCGCATGCCTGCAAGATGCCAATACTGTGCGCTTCGGAGGTCGTTACAACAGGCGCAGCCTCTTCATCATATCCGGCCGGTAACTCCGCCCGATGGGCAGCCACTTGTCGCCCACATGCAGGCCGTTGTCGCTGAGGGCTTTCACGCGTTCCAGGTTCACGGCGTGGCAACGGTGGATGCGCTGGATGCGGTCATCATTCAGCGTGTCCAGTACGTCCTTCAGCATGCGCGGCACGATGTAGGTGCGAGCGGCGGTGTGTACCGTCGTGGTGTTGTCGTCAGCTTCCAGGTAGAGCAGTTCGGCGACAGGCAGCCGGTTCCATTGTCGGCCATCGCGAACGAACACGACATCCACAGGCATGCTTCAGGTCGTTGTGCTAGCGCTTTAAGAAGCGTCGTGGGGCCACCGCATCATTCAAGAGCAAGCGGATCGTGTAAAGCCCGGCTGGGAGGGTGGCAACGCCCAGGGTCCCACTTGCATGCGCAGTACCGGCCAATGCTTCTCGTCCGCTCGCATCCATGATCGAATACCCGAATTGACCTTGCACACCCGTGATCGTGATCGCATCAAGCGCCGGGTTGGGGAACAGGCTGAAGGCGTTCGCCTCCGAAGCAGCGACACCGGTGGTGAAGTCCACGTCGATCGTCCAATGGATGGTGTAGGTGCAGCCGTTCACATCGGCGAACAAGCAGCTATAGGGGCCCCCCACCGCGACATCGATGCTTTGCGTATTGGAAGCCTGGCTCCACGTGTACCCGCTGCCATCCGGCGCAGAAAGCGTGTACGGAAGTTCAGTATCCGGGATGCTGATCACGGGCACATTGTAGTCGTAGGTGTACGCGAACTCATCGGCGCCCACGTCACATACCGGGTTGCCGCGTGCCTCGTAGTCGATGTCGCCTGTCGCCACGTAGAAATACTCGCCGTGCTCACCGAGCACGCAACTGTTCACGTGCAGATCGGGGAGTGCGGGGAAGGCCGGGTCGTAGACGATATCCTGGAACCCGTCGCCCGTGGCGTTCTGGTAAGCGGCCTGCGTGAAATACTCGGTGCCTCCGCTGTTCACCAGCGCGCCACCTTCGGACCAGAGGCAGTTGTGGTCCTCGGTGGCGATATTGCCAGGCACCGTGGTCAGCATGGCAGGCCCGCCGACATAGTTGGCGAAGATGTTGTTCCGGATCACGCAATCCTGTGCGTCGGCGAAGTTGCTCAGGTGGAAGAATGCGCTCGAGCTCACGTAGCCGTCCAGCACCGCCACGGTGTTGTACGCGATGCTCATGTCCCAGAGGTTGTACACACCGATGCCCCACACTTCGCCGGAGGAAGCGCTAACGGTGACCATGTTGTTGCTGACCTGGTTGCCCGTGGTGTTCTGCGTATTGCCCACTTCGATGCCGGTGCAGCCACTGACGGTGGCATGCGCCTGGATCACGTTGCGCTGGACCTTGGAGCCGTTATCGAAATAGCCTGTGCGGATACCGGTGTAGCTGTTACCGCTCCCGGTGGTGATGCGGTTCTGGGAGATCTCGCCCGTGCAAGCGTTCACCGCAATGCCCAACGAGAGCTGATCCGTAAAGGCGTTCTCGGCGATCATCACACCCAATGCGCGCGCACCACTGTTGCCTTCCGCATCCAACTCGATGCCTTGGTAACCATAGCGGAACTCGCACCCGATCACCTGAAGGTAGTCAGGATTGTCGGGCACGTTCAGCGTGTTCTGGTCGCACTGCACCAGCACACGATCGAAGTAGTTGTTGGTGCTGGTGTTCTGGCTGCCGATGAACACGCAGTCCCAGAGCTTCAGGTTATCGGTGTTGCCGGTGAAGTGGATGCATCTCGCGCGGTCGGCGTTGAGCGCATGGAAGGTCAGGTCCTCGAACTTCACGTTCGGCGTGCCCTCGAGTTCGACGATGTAGTTGGGCAGCGGGAAGGCCGCATCGTATTCCAGGGTAACGGTGGAGGCATCGTTCATGCTGCTGCGCACGGTGATCACTCCGGGGTTGCCGGGGATCACGCCGAGGCTGGCCTGGCCGGTGTAGGTGCCGGGGTGCATCAGGAAGGTGATGTCGCCATTGGCGCCTTCGGCCATGAGGTCGGCGAAGGCCTCACCGAGGTCGGCATAGTGCGGTGTGCTTCCACCGACGTTGTAGAAGCCAACTAGCTGGGCGCTGGCAGGCAGTGCGCAGAGCGCCGTGAAGAGGATGGAGTACCGTGTGTTCATGGTGCGGGTGTTATGCTGTTGCTGTCGGGGTCAGGGCTT
>CAZFBP010000306.1:0-3825 GCA_964517255.1 uncultured Chryseobacterium sp. | reverse complement strand
CACCACCGCCTTCTTCGTCGCCATCGCGCTCATCATCTGCGGCAATGGCTTGTTCAAGCCCAACATCAGTACACTGCTCGGCAACCTCTACAACAAACCGGAGTATGCGCGGCTGAAGGACGGAGGCTACAACATCTTCTACATGGGCATCAACATCGGTGCCTTCGTCTGCAATTTCGTGGCAGCGTGGTTGCGGAATGAGTACGGATGGGGCTATGCCTTCGCCGCTGCCGGCATCGGCATGATCATCGGCCTCATCACCTTCATCAGCGGAAGCAAGGGACTTGCGGAAGCGGATGTGGTGAAGCCTGCGCAGAAGGAGGATATGCCCATGAGCCGGATCGTGGCCACCATCTTCGTTCCGGCCTTGATCTTCGCGGCCATCGGCTTCTTCGCCGGTCGCCTCACCGAGAGCGGCAACATCTTCGGCAGTACCAGCAACGACACCTTCCTCTTCGCCTGCATCCCGGTGATCTGGTTCTACCTGAGCACCTATCTCAAGAGCAGCCCGCAGGACAAAAAACCGCTGGGCTCCCTCATGTATATCTACGTGGTGGTGATCGTTTTCTGGGCAATCTTTCACCAGAACGGCAACGTGCTCACCGCCTGGGCCGAGCGCAACACGTGGCGCCCGATCCCGGAAAGCATGGTAGGCTTCGCTGGTGCGACCGGCATGTTGCAGGAGGTGGATGATGTCCCCGGTGAAGTGCAGACCAAGGTGACCAAGCAGGGCGAGGGGACAGTGGAGACATACAGCGTGCGCTTCGAGGGCCTGTACCGCTCAAAGGCGGATAGCATCTCTACCCTGTTCGCTGGGTCCGTTGAGAAGACGAACCCCAAGGCGCATGACACGACTGCGGTCTTCGCGGCCATTCGCCCTGTGAGCACGCGTGCGGAAGGGAAGATGCTCGCCGAACAAGTCTTTTCTACCGGATACGTGAAAGCACTGGCCTACAACAAATACCTGGAGACCCTGCCGAAGGACCAGTGGCCGACCATCGAGGAGCCCGCGAAACTGATCAGCACCGAGCTTTTCCAATCGCTCAATCCCTTCTTCGTCGTGGTGCTCTCGCTGTTGGTGGTCATCCCGCTCTTCACCTGGCTCGGCAAGCGCGGCAAGGAGCCCAGCACACCGGCCAAGATTGGATTAGGCCTCTTCATCACGGGCCTCAGCACCCTGGTCATGATCGCCGCCGTGTCCATGAGCAACAACGCCGAGATGAAGGTGAGCGCCATGTGGTTGGTGGGCACTTATGCGGTAATCACCCTCGGTGAACTATGCCTGAGCCCGATGGGCCTCTCGCTCGTGAGCAAACTGAGCCCTGCGCGCCTTACTGCCGTGATGATGGGCGGCTGGTTCCTCAGCACCTCCATCGGCAACAAGCTCGCGGGTGTGCTCGGTCATATGGGCAGCGACAGCGAGAACAAGAGCCTGGTGTTCTACATCAACTTCGCCGGAGCGGCCATCTGCGCCATCCTGCTCTTCATCGCGGTGAAGCGCATCGCCGCCGTGCTGAAGGAGAAAACGGGGCACTACTGAACGAACCTATTGTCACAACGAAAAGAGCGGCCGCGTGCCGCTCCTTTCTTTTTCGGGGGAAGAGCAGCACCTTCACCGCCCCAATCCGCAGCGCATGAACGGAACAGCACCCACGCTCGATCAGATCCGCGGCTTCCAAGGCCAGTACCCCCGGCAGCTCTGGAGCCTCTTCTTCACCGAGATGTGGGAGCGCTTCTGCTTCTACGGCATGCGCGGCATGCTCACGGTGTTCATGGTGAGCAACCTCGGCCTCGACGATCCCACGGCCAACCTCCAGTACGGCGCCATCCAGGCCTTCGTGTACGCCTTCACCTTCATCGGCGGCGTGTTCGCCGACAAGATCCTGGGCTTCCAGAAGTCGCTCTTCTGGGGCGCGCTGCTGATGATCGCCGGGGGCTTGATCGTGGCCGTATCGCCCAAGGAGCTCTTCTACATCGGCATCAGCTTCTCCATCATCGGCACGGGTTTCTTCAAGCCCAACATCAGCACCATGGTGGGCCAGCTCTACCATGCCAACGACAGCCGCAGGGACGCGGGCTTCAGCCTGTTCTATGCCGGTATCAACGTGGGCGCGCTGCTGGGGGGCATGATCATGGTGGCCGTGGGCAAGTACTACAGCTGGCGGCTGGCCTTCGCCTTGGTGGGCGTGGTGATGACCATCAGCCTGGTGAACTTCCTGCTCACGCGCAAGAGCATGGGGCCCATCGGTCTCAGCCCGCTACGGGCCGACATGCCACGCAACCGGCGCCGCATCTATGAGGTGGTCACCTACATCGGCTCGCTGGCGGTGATCCCGTTGGTGCTGATGCTGGTGACCAATACCCGCTACACCGACCTCTTCATGTACATCATCGGTCCGGCCACGCTGGTGTGGCTGGGCTGGGAGATGCGCAAGTTCACCGCCGAGGAGAACAAGCGGCTGGGCGCGGCCCTGGTGTTCATCCTCTTCTCCATCCTCTTCTGGGCCTTCTTCGAGCAGAGCGGCGGCAGCCTGAGCCTCTTCGCGCTGAACAACCTGCAGCACACGCTGCTGGGCGTGCCGATGGACCCCAACGTGGTGAACAACAGCGTGAACTCGCTCTTCGTGATCGTGTTCGCCGCGCCGCTCGGTGTTCTTTGGGTCTGGCTGAGCCGTCGGAAGGTCGAGCCGAACAGCGTGGTGAAGTTCGGCCTCGGATTCCTGCTGCTGGGCGCGGCGTTCTACGTGTTCCACTCCACCATCTTCCTCGCCAGCGCCGACGGCATCACCTCGCTCGACCTCTTCACCCTGGGCTACTTCGTGATCACCTTCGGTGAGTTATGCCTGAGTCCGATCGGCCTCTCGCTGATGACCAAGCTCGCACCGCAGGGCGTGCAGGGCCTGATGATGGGCATGTGGTTCCTGGCCAGCGCTTATGGGCAATATGTGGCCGGCTTGCTGGGCGCGGGGATGAGCGTGGCAGATCCCGAGGCATCGAACCTCGCGAAGCTGCAATCATATACTGACGGCTACCACCAGCTGGCGCTCTACGCGCTCGTCGCCGGACTCGTGCTGCTGGCCATCTCACCCTTCGTGCGCCGCCTGATGCGCGGCGTGCATTGATCCGATCCGGCGGCACGGACATTGCCGACACGAAGCCACTCCGCACCATGCTACGCACCCGCTTCCACCTCTCCGCCCTGCTGCTTGCAATCCTGCTCGCTCCGGCGGTCGCCTCGGCCCAGACCCCCGCTCCTGCCAGCCCCAAGCTCATCAAGTGGATGAGCATGGAGGATGCCCAGGCCGCGGCCAAGAAATCGCCCAAGCCGCTCTTCGTGGATGTGTACACCAGCTGGTGCGGGCCATGCCGCATGCTCGACGCGCGCACCTTCGGCGATGCCCGCGTCGCCGAGTACGTGAACAAGCACTACTACCCCGTGAAGTTCAACGCCGAGAGCGGCGAGTCCGTGAACTTCAAGGGCCAGAAGTTCGAGAACCCCGAGTTCGACCCGGCCCGCGTGGGCGGCCGCAACGGCACCCACCAGCTCACCATGGCCATCGCCAACGCGCAAGGGCGCATCGCCTACCCCACGGTGGTCTATCTGGACAGCGATCTGAATGTGCTGGCGCCGGTGCAGGGCTTCCTGGACCCCGCGCAGATCGAGCCGATCCTCATCTATTTCGGCGAGGGGCATTACAAGACCAAGGAGTACCAGGGCTTCCTCGGCGAGTTCAAGGGGAAGTGGGGAACACCCTAGAGCGCATCTCAACAAAATGCCCTTCGGGCTCCGCGAGGGTCTTTCGCGCCCATGCGTCGTTGCCGAAG
>CAZFBP010000305.1:0-3832 GCA_964517255.1 uncultured Chryseobacterium sp. | reverse complement strand
GAAGCAGCTCGGCATTCGCCCGCTTGTGGTTGCCCATGGCGCTCAGGCGCTTCGACAAGGCCACGCGCGCCATGCCTTCGTGCCCTGCATCATTCAAGGAATCGCTCAGCGCCGCCGCAGCATCGAGCAAGGGAACGGCCTCCTTGTCCTTCAACATGGCGGCCAATTCCATGCGAGCCTCCACGGCCTTCTCCGAGGGTCCGCTGGAATCAACCCGCGCCATGGCCAGCTTCATGGCGCTCACCAGCACCCGTAGGCTATCGCGCTGTGCCTTGGTGCTTTGGCCAACGGCGATTGCCGGGAATAGGACCAGGGCAAGTATGAACGGCAGACGGAGCATGTGTTTCATCCCGCGCTGCGGGAGGGCGAAGCTATCCCTCTGTCGTTGCCTTCAGCACGAACCGCGCGGTGATGCGGCTGCGCTGCTCCAGCATCACTTCCTTGCCTGCTGTGAGCTTGGCGAGCGTGGGCTCGTCGTAATGGCGCACGGTCACCAGCTCGCAGCCATCGTTGTAGCGCACCTCGTACGCGGCGCTCAGCTCCTCGATGAGCTGGCGGCTGCGCGGGGTGTCGTCCACCACCACGCTGAAGGCCACGGCGCTGTTCTGCATCAGGTCGATGCGGACGCTGCGCGCGGCGAAGAGCGAGAAGATGCCGCTGAGGTTCTCTTCCACTACGAACGACAAATCGCGCGGCGTGATGCTGATGAGCAGCTGCCTGGGCTTCACGATGAACGATGGGATGAGCGAATCGTTCTCGCTGCGGTCATCGATGGTGCTGCCGGGCGCATCGAGGTCGATGAAGGAGCGCACGTACAGCGGGATGCCTTTCTTCTGCAAGGGCTGCAAGGTGCGCGGGTGGATCACGCTGGCGCCGAAGTAGCTGAGCTCGATGGCCTCACGATAGCTGATGTGCGAGAGCAATTTCGTGTCCGGGAAACGCTTCGGATCGGCGTTGAACATGCCGGGCACGTCCTTCCAGATGGTGACGCTCTCGGCGTCGAGCAGGTAAGCGAATATGGCGGCGGAGAAATCGGAGCCCTCGCGTCCCAGGGTTGTCGGGCGACCGTCCCCGGTCGCCCCGATGAAGCCTTGCGTGACGATCGGGTATTGGAACTTATCCGGGGCCTTCTCCATGTTCACTTCATGGTCGCACAATCGCTGCGATTCTTCCCAATCCACTCTGGCCGCGCGATGCAAGGCGTCCGTTCTGATAACATCGCGTGCATCGAACCATGAGCAGCAGCCATTCGTCATCGCCACATGGGCCGCGGTGATCATTGAGCTCCATATCTCGCCGAATGAGACTATGGCATCATAGTCACGGTCAAGATCACCGGAAGGCGACTCCAGCAGCAGTGCCCTCAGATCATTGAAGCTCATCGCAAGATCACGGTGAAGCCAGTTCGACTCTGGCGCTACCTCGGCGGCGACAGCGGCATGAGCCTCTTCAAGGCGCAGGACCATTCCGGATGTATCTCTGCCAGCAGCGTACGCCCACACCACTTCCTCCAGCGCA
Source organism: uncultured Chryseobacterium sp. (assembly GCA_964517255.1). Lineage (GTDB taxonomy): Bacteria > Bacteroidota > Bacteroidia > Flavobacteriales_F > PHOS-HE28 > PHOS-HE28. Next base: position 2,314 of record CAZFBP010000305.1, on the reverse strand, counting down.
TTCGTCGTCTTGCCCATGGCGCTCACCACGATCAGCAGGTCGTCGTCGGGGAAACGCGAGAGCACCTTCGCCATGTTGCGCACGCCCGCAGCGTCCTTCACGCTGGCCCCGCCGAACTTGAAGACTTTCATTCCGATGCGATGCGTTTGAGTTGTTCGTGATAGAGCCTGCCGTTAAGCCACTCACTGGTCACCTCTGCATCGAAGCGCTTGTAGAAGCGGATCGCGCCCTCATTCCAATCGAGCACCTGCCAGGTGAGGTGGTGGTAGTTGCGTCGCGCGGCCTCGGCGGCGCACTCTTTCAACAACCGCTCGCCGAGCCGTTGTCCGCGAGCGCGTTCAGTCACCACGATATCCTCCAGGTGGCACACTCGTCCACGCCAGGTCGAATAGCGTTCGTAGCAGACAGCGATGCCCAAGAGGCCGCCGGCATCCTCGGCCACCCATCCCCACCAAACGGCGTCTGGGCCGAATCCCGCATCGCGCATCTCCTCTTCGGTAACGGTCACGGCATCGGGTTCGCGCTCAAAGGCCGCCAACTCACGCACCAAGTCCAGCATCGCGGGCACGTCACGTTCCTCAGCGCGCCGGATCGTTGCTCTCATTGCCCACAAAGAAAGCAGCGCCCCATCTTTGCGCGGCCCACCAGCCGATCGCGCATGTCAGACATCAAGACCCTTTCGGAGTTCATCGTTGAGCGGCAGTCTGAGTTCCCCGGCTCCTCGGGCGAGCTGAGCTCCCTGCTCACCGCCTTCCGCCTGGCTGCCAAGATCGTGAGCCGCGAGGCCAACAAGGCGGGGCTTCTGGCCGATATCCTCGGCGCGGCCGGCAACGAGAACGTGCAGGGCGAGCAGCAAATGAAGCTCGACGTGTACGCTAACAACCTCTTCATCCGCATGATGCGCACGCAGGGGGCCGTGTGCGCGGTGGCCAGCGAGGAGAACGACGACATCGTGCACTTCGACAACGGCGGCAAGTACGTGGTGACCATGGACCCGCTCGATGGCAGCAGCAACATCGACGTGAACGTGAGCATCGGCACCATCTTCAGCGTCTATAAGCGCATCAGCACCGGCCCTAGGGCCACGCTGGAGGACTTCCTGCAGCCCGGCACCGCGCAGGTGGCCGCCGGCTACATCGTTTACAGCAGCAGCACCATGCTCGTGTACAGCACGGGCCACGGCGTCAACGGCTTCACCCTCGATCCCAGCATCGGCACTTTCTGCCTGAGCCATCCAGACATGAAGACGCCGAGCGAAGGCAGAATCTACTCGATCAACGAGGGCAATTGGTTCGACTTCAGCGATGGCGTGCGCAACTATATCGATGCGTGCAAGAAGCGGAAGATGAGCGCCCGCTACATCGGCAGCCTGGTCGCTGACTTTCACCGCAACCTGCTGAAGGGCGGCGTGTACCTCTACCCCGGCACGCAGAAGACACCCAAGGGCAAACTGCGCTTACTCTACGAAGCGAACCCGCTCGCCTTCCTGGTGGAGCAGGCCGGCGGCATGGCCACCGATGGCACTTCACGCATCCTCGACCTCAAGCCCGCCGAATTGCATCAGCGCTGCCCACTCTACATCGGCAGCAAGGCCATGGTGGAGGAGGCGCAATCGATGCGATAGCGCGATGCACGATTCCGCTGCGCCGATGCGCGCGGGTTACCTTTGAGGGCCATGACAGCCGAGCGTTTCGGGACCTTGCCGATCAGCCAGTGGGGCCTGGGCCTGCAACGTCCGTTGCTGATCGCCGGCCCGTGCAGCGCGGAGAGCGAGGAACAGGTGATGGCCGCCGCGCGCGCGCTCAGGTCCGACGGGAGGGCAACGGTGATGCGCGCCGGCGTTTGGAAGCCGCGGACCAGGCCTGGCCATTTCGAGGGTGCGGGTGATGCGGCCTTGGGTTGGCTGCAGCGCGCCAAGCGCGAAACGGGCCTGCTCATGGCCGTGGAAGTGGCCACGCCGGAACATGTGGAAGCGGCCTTGGCGGCGGGCATCGACCTGCTCTGGATCGGCGCGCGCACCACGCCGAACCCGTTCAGCGTGCAGGCCATCGCCGATGCGCTGCGCGGCGCTGATGTGCCCGTGCTCGTGAAGAACCCGATCAACCCCGACCTGCACCTGTGGGTGGGAGCGCTGGAACGGCTGCACCGCGCCGGGCTGCGCCGGATGGCGGCCGTGCATCGCGGCTTCAGCTGGTTCGAGCGCACCCCGTACCGCAACAGCCCCATGTGGGAGTTCCCCATCCGGCTCAAGGCGGCACACCCCGACCTCGAGGTGATCTGCGACCCCAGCCACATCGCGGGCACCACGGCGCTC
>CAZFBP010000304.1:0-3845 GCA_964517255.1 uncultured Chryseobacterium sp. | reverse complement strand
CGAAGCCCTCACAGAGTACCCGACTATGCTCGGGTTCGACGCCTCGCCTGAACGCGAAATCCCGCTCGCTCGCTACCAAAAGCAATTCTGAGATGCGCTCCAGCGAACGCTGGGATCCGAACCGGAAACCGACGGCGATTCAACCGCAGCGCCGACCCTCTTCGGGCGCCGAAGCATGGCGAAGGCGGCCTGGGTCGACCAACACCGAACCGCAGGCACATGAGCCTGTTGATCAGTGGCCCTCCAGGGATCAGGGGCCAAACGCCAACCCGCTATTTTCGTCGTCGCAATGGCAGGCCACCGGAATGCGCGTCTTGGGGGGTTGATCGCCTTGGTGCTTTGCACGCATGCGAGCGCGCAGCTCAGCAAGTGGCCCTTGCGCACCGGCTCTGGCGAGATCCGCCTCATCGACTTCAGCACCTCAGAGCCCATCGTCGGATCGCTGATCCCCTCCTTCGGCCTTGGCGGATCGGAGGATGTGAACCTGATGACCGACGCGGGGGGCACAGCGCTCTTCGTGACCGCTGTGGATGGGCAAGGGAAGATCTCGGTGCGCAAGCCCGACGGCGCTTTGCTGGCCAATGGCACCGGGCTGCTTGGAAACAGCAGCAGCCAGGCAAGCGCCATCGCGCCGCGCCCCTGCCATCCGGGCCAGTACTACATCATCCACCACGATGCCGACGCGCATCGCCACTACTACAGCGTGGTGGACATGAGCCTTGGCAGCGGCGCGGTGACCGAGAAGAACACCTTGCTGGCCACCGACATGGGCGAGGGCCTGGCCATCACCCGGCAACTCGCCGGCGGTTGCCGCTGGCTGCTCGGCTTCCGCGTGGAGGAAGGCAGCTATCGGATCCGGCGCGCGCGCATCACCGCGCTCGGCATCGGTGATTGGGTGGAGATCGGCAGCTCCGCGGTCAACGGCAGCCCGAGGTGGTGGAGCACCTTGAAGCTCTCGCCGCAGAACGACCGCCTGGCGTTGAGCATGCCCGGCAACACGCCCGCTTCGGCACCTGATGTCGCGCTCTGGCAATTTGACCTGGAGGACGGTACCGTGAACAGCGCGCAGCAGGTGGCGCTGAGCAGCACGCCCGTTTGCGGACTTGAGTTCTCGCCTGCGGGCGAGCATCTTTTCTTCGTGGGCAACAGCGATGTGATGAACGTGGATTTCGGCCGCTTGCGCCTGGCAACGAACGCAGTGGAGGTGATCGATCCAAGCATGGGCTGGTGGATCGTCGCGATGGAGTGCGCCGCGAACGGAAGGCTCTATATCGGAACGCGCGGGCTGGGCACCACCACCCTGGCCGAGGTGCGATACCCTGACGCGGCCACGGTGAGCTCGATAGGCTACGACCCAGGCGCCATCTCCTTCCTCGGCTGGGGCATGATCCCCGCGCTGCCCAACAGCATCGAGGGCGAGCCGCCGGGCTCCGCGCCACCGCCCATCCACGCTGATTTCACCGTGATCGCCCAGCCCGATTGCCAAGGCCATCGCTTCATCCCCGTGAGCTGCCTGGCCACCGCCTGGCAATGGGACTTCGGCGATGGATGGACCACCGACGTGCAGGAGCCCGTGCACCACTACCCAGTGGGCACTTTCGATGTGCGCCTGCGCGTGACCGCATGCGAGCAGAGCCACGAGGTGATCAAACTCGACCACGTCACCGTGGAAGGGATCCAGCCCATCGCGTCGTTCACGCACGCCGATACGGTGTGCCAGCGCGCAACCGTGGAGTTCGACAACGCCTCGCAGCTGGCCACGGCAGCCACCTGGTTCTTCGGCGATGGCGGCAGCACCAACACCTACGAGCCTCACTACGCGTATCCGGCGCACGGCACGCGCATCGTGACGCTCGTGGCGCGCAACGGCTGCATCATGGACACCGCGCGCTCCGTGATCGAGGTGCTGCCCGCAGGCCTCCCCTCCTTCCACACCAACAGCGACCCCTGCGATGAGCGCACCTATTTCGTGAACACCACCGAAGGCGGCGAGACCTACCTCTGGGACTTCGGCGATGGCGACACCACCAGTTCGTGGTACCACCCCGTGCACATCTTCCACAGCGAAGGCGCCTTCGAGGTGCAACTCACCACCGAGCCCGGAGGGCTTTGCGAGAACAGCTTCGCGCGCACGCTGCACGCGGGCTACGGCATCATCCCGGTGGAATGGTACGTGCCCAATGCCTTCACGCCGAACAACGATGGCACCAACGACATGCTGCAGATCAAAGGGCCCGGCCCCTGCCAGTCGCCGGTGATGAGCATCCACAACAAATGGGGGCAACTCGTATGGGAGGGGAACGCCGATACCGGCTGGGACGGCACCTTTGGAAGCAGCCCAGCGCCGGAGGGCGTGTACGCGTACATCATGCGGCCGCGCCTCGGCGATGCGAAGCACGGCTGGTTCGTGCTGGCGCGGTGAGCCAACCGCATTGAGGCATCGCCCCCGCCCCAACATTCGTCTTCCAGGAAAGCATGGGATTCAAGCGCATCACTCTCATGGCGCTTTGGGTGCTCGCGTCAGATGCATCTGGGCAGCTGCAACGCTGGTTGGCACGGGGCCTTGATGGCGTGCACATCATGGACCTTTCCACGCCCAGCCCTTCGGTGGGCCCGGCGATCAGCGGGCTCGGCAGCGGAGGCGAAGAGGATGTGAACCTGATGACCGATGCGGCCGGCAACCTGCTCTTCTGCGCGGCTGTCTCCGCTGCGAACGAGATCCAGGTCTGGGACGCGGGGCTGGCGATGATGCCGAACGGGTTCGGGCTCTTCGGCCATAGCAGCACCCTGCAATCGGCCATCTGCCCCATCCCCTGCCATCCCGACCGCTATTACGTGTTCCACCTAACGACTGGAATCGGGAACCTCTATTACTCCATCGTTGACATGTCCTTGAACGGAGGCCTTGGCGACGTGACCTTGAAGAACATCCTTATCGGCACAGGGTACACCGAAGGCATGGCGCTCAGCCATCAACTCAACAACGGCTGCCGCTGGCTGATCACGAGCAGAGTGACGCCCACCGGGTATGAGCTGGTCCGCTTGCTCATCAGTCAGTCGAGCATTGGGGCGCCAGTGGCACTGGACATGGTGAACTTGTCGGTGGTGAACAACGTGAATGAGATTGAGATCTCCCCGGACAATACGCGGATCACCATGAGCACGCGAACCACCAGCGCCGCTGAGCCGGACATCACCGTCTGGGATTTCGCCCTTCAGCCAGGGACCGTGAGCAATCAGCAGGCATTCAGCGTGAGCAGCGACCCAATCATTGGCATCCAGTTCTCGCCAGCGGGAGGCTATATCTATTTCGTAGGCAACGGCAATATCGATGCGATGGACTTCGGCAGGGTGCAAGTGCCCGGTGGCGCGGTGGACATCATAGACCCGAATATGGGACGCTACCTGACGATGACCGAACTCGCCGGGAACGGCCGGATCTACGTGGGGCTGAATTACAACTACGACACCATGGCCGAGGTGGCCTTCCCCGACGCGCCAACCGTGGCTGGAATCGGCTATGACCATAACGCGGTCTTCGTCACCGCTGCGGGCTGCAGACCGCCCCTCCCGAACGCCATCGAGGGCGAGCCGCCCGGCACCACCGTGACTCCGGGCTTCATCGAATTCTCCGCGGTTCCGATCGGGAATTGCGACACGTACCAATTCGTTGACAGCACTTGCCTGGCCACCTGGCACGAATGGGACTTTGGGGACGGAACCGTGACGAATGATGTGGCGCCCACTCACCAATTCGCGCCCGGAACGTACGATGTGACGCTGCGCGTCGTGGCCTGCGGCGACACCCTTACGCTGGTGAAGCCAGCGTACATCACTTCCAACCC
>CAZFBP010000303.1:1204-3870 GCA_964517255.1 uncultured Chryseobacterium sp. | reverse complement strand
GCCGTGCTCACGCTCGCGTTCACCTGGTGGTGCTACGCGCATTTGCCCGTGCGCGATTATCGGCCGTACGCCGTGGGCAGGAGCATCAGGGAGCAGCGCGTGAGCAAGGCCGCGGTGAACCAGATCTTCATGAGCTACAGGAACAAGGCCACGGGCAAGGTGGAGGAGTTCGACACCGCGAAGCCGTACCCGTGGGACGACCCGAACTACGAGGAGGTGAAGGAGAGCATGCGGATCGTGGAGCTGGAAGCGGGCGTGCCTTCGCCGGTGCAGGACTTCCGCTTGAGCGACCGCGATGGCTACGACCTGACGGATGACGTGCTTAACGAGCCCAGCCCCGTGCTGCTGGTGGCCGCTTACAACCTCCGCAAGACCGACTACTCGAGGATCAAGGCCATTGCCCAGCTGGCTGACGATGCGCAGCGCAAAGGCTGGTACGTGTACGGCGTCACCACGAACAGCTGGGACGTGGTGGATTCCGTTCGGCACGAGCACCAGCTCGCCTTCGAGTTCGCGCAATGCGATGAGAAAGTGATCAAGACCATGGTACGCGCCAATCCCGGCATCCTCCTGTTGAAGGAGGGCGTCACGAAAGGGATCTGGCACGGCAACCATGCGCCCGCCATCGTTGAGGCAGAAGCCGCGTTGAGGTAGGTCGGGCTAGAAATTCGGTTTCAGCATGTAACGGCTGTAGAAGCCGTTGATGGCGGCCACCGCGTCCTGTGGCTTGTCCACCACGGTGAAGAGCTCGAGGTCCTCCAGGTTGATGTAGGCGTGCTTGGTGCCCATGGTGGCCCTGATCCAGTCGATCAGGCCCTGCCAATACTTGCCGCCCACGAGGATGATGGGGAAGCGGCCGATCTTCTGCGTCTGGATCAGCGTGAGCGCCTCGAAGAGCTCATCGAGCGTACCGAAGCCGCCCGGCAGCACCACGAAGCCTTGCGAATACTTGGTGAACATCACCTTGCGCACGAAGAAGTAGTCGAAGTGCAGGCTCTTCTCCTTGTCGATGAACGGATTCGATGACTGCTCGAAGGGCAGTTCGATGTTGAGGCCCACGCTGGTGCCGCCGCCGCGCTGCGCGCCCTTGTTCGCCGCCTCCATGATGCCCGGCCCGCCACCGGTGATCACGCCGTAGCCGTTCTGCGTGAGCTGGTAGGCGATCTCCTCCGCGAGCTTGTACTCGGACGCGTCGGGCAGGGTGCGCGCGCTCCCGAACACGCTCACGCAAGGGCGGATCCGCTGCATGGCCTCGAAGCCCTCCACGAACTCGCTCATGATCTTGAAGATGGCCCAACTGTCGTTGGCCTTCACCTCGCTCCAGCCTTTGCGCTTGAAGGCGCGCTTGATTCGGCGTTCGCTCTCTTCCTGGGCCTTGGGGTCGTTCTTCATGTGCTGCCGACCTCCCGTCTGCAGACGGCGATGCCAGCTTGCGCGAAGCAACAGCGGAGCACTTCGGGTTACTGTCCCGGCCGCTGCCGAATATCAACGGAGTCGCATTGAAAGCCGTCCTGCCGACGCCGGTATTGCCAACTTCCCATCGGCAGAAAAAAAAGTCGGTTGATCAAGGCTCATAGCTTGCGGCCGACGTCCCGTCGGCCGGATAGCTCCGCCTTCAAGTAAGGCGCCGTGTGCCCGCGCCCCATCATCACCACTTCCTCTGGCGTGCCTCGCGCCACGATCATCCCGCCGCCCGCGCCGCCCTCAGGCCCCATGTCGATCACATGGTCGGCCACTTTGATGATGTCCAGGTTGTGCTCGATCACCAGCACCGTGTTGCCTTGTTCCACCAACCTCTGCAGCACATCGATCAGCTGCTTCACATCGTCGAAGTGCAGGCCGGTGGTGGGCTCGTCGAGGATGTAGAAGGTGTTGCCCGTGCCCTTCTTGGTGAGCTCCGTGGCCAGCTTGATGCGCTGCGCCTCGCCTCCGCTGAGCGTGGTGCTGCTCTGGCCCAGCTTCACGTAGCCGAGGCCGACATCGAGCAGCGTGCGCAGCTTTTGGTTGATCTGCGGGATGTCGGCGAAGTGCATCGCGGCTTCCTCCACCGGCATGTCGAGCACATCGGCGATGCTCTTGCCCTTGAAGCGCACTTCGAGCGTCTCGCGGTCGTAGCGCTTGCCGCGGCAGGTCTCGCAAGGCACATGCACGGCGGGCAGGAAGTTCATCTCGACGGTTCGCGCGCCGGCGCCCTTGCAGGTCTCGCAGCGGCCGCCCGCGGTGTTGAAGCTGAAGCGGCCGCCTTTGTAGCCGCGGATCTTGGCGCTGGGCAGTTGCGCGTACAGTTCGCGGATGTGGTCGAAGAGGCCCGTATAGGTGGCGGGATTGCTTCGCGGCGTGCGACCGATCGGGCTCTGGTCCACTTCGATCACCTTGTCGATGTGCTCGAGGCCCTTGATGCTCTGGTAGGGCAGGGGATGCGCATCGCTGCGGTAGAAATGCCTGCTGAGGATGGGGTAGAGCGTGTCGCCGATGAGCGTGCTCTTCCCGCTGCCGCTCACGCCGGTCACGCAGATGAAGGTGCCAAGAGGAAGGTCCAGCGCGATGTCCTTCAGGTTATTGCCCTTGGCGCCGTGCAGGTGTAAGCGCTTGCCGTTGCCTTGGCGACGCGCGGCCGGAGCCTCGATGCGCAGTTCGTTGCGCAGGTAGCGCGCGGTCACGCTGTC
>CAZFBP010000303.1:0-1194 GCA_964517255.1 uncultured Chryseobacterium sp. | reverse complement strand
GGATGGCCTTGCGCCACGATGCGGCCACCGTGCTCACCGGCGCCCGGGCCGATGTCGATCAAATGATCGGCGCTCATCATCATCTCCTTGTCGTGCTCCACCACCAGCACGCTGTTGCCGCCATCGCGCAGATTGCGCAAGCTGCCGATCAGGCGCTGGTCGTCTCGCTGGTGCAGGCCGATGCTGGGCTCGTCGAGGATGTAGAGCACGCCCGTGAGCTGGCTGCCGATCTGCGTGGCCAATCGGATGCGTTGCGCCTCGCCGCCGCTGAGTGATCGCGCGCTGCGGTCGAGCGTGAGGTACTCCAGGCCCACATCGAGCAGGAAGCCGCTGCGTGCGGTGATCTCCTTCACCACCTCCCTGGCGATGATGGCCTTGTTGCCTTCGAGCCGAGCAATGAGGCCCTTCATGAAGCCGTGCAATTCGGTGAACGAGAACTGCGCAAGCTCCGTGATGTTCCTGCCATCGATGCGGAAGTGCAGCGCGGTCCTCTTCAGGCGCGCGCCCTTGCACTCCGGGCAGGCCACCATGTGCGTGAATCCGGCCGCCCATTTCTGCGCGGTCTTCGGGCCTTCCTCGGCCTGCTCCAGGATGAAGGGGATGATGCCCTCGAACTGCACGGTGCGATCGCTGAGGCCAACGCTGCTGCTCACGCGCAGCGGTTCGTCCATGCCGTTGAGCAGCGCGGCCAGCACGGCGTCTTCCATCTCTTCAACGGGCGTGTCCAGATCGTGGCCGAAGTTCTCGAGCACCGCTTCGATCTGCTTGAACACCCAAGAGCTCTTCGCGCTGCCGATGGGCACGATGGCGCCTTTGCGGATGCTCTTCTTCCGGTCGGGGACGATCCTGTCCAGCGCCACATCCGTGACCTGTCCCAATCCACTGCATCGCGGGCAGGCGCCGTAAGGGCTGTTGAAGCTGAACAGGTTCGGTTCAGGCTCCTCGTAAGCGATGCCCGTGGTGGGGCACATGAGGTGCCTGCTGAGGAAGCGCGGCTGGTGCGGGCCCTTCGCTTCCACCACCATCAAGCTGCCTTTGCCATACTTCATGGCGGTGAGGATGGTCTCGCCCAATCGCTTGGCGCTGCCTTCGTTCACCTTGATGCGATCGACAACCAGCTCGATGTCGTGCACCTTGTAGCGGTCGAGCCGAGGGCGCGAGGTGAGGTCGATCACTTCGCCATCGGCGACGGCG
>CAZFBP010000302.1:0-3871 GCA_964517255.1 uncultured Chryseobacterium sp. | reverse complement strand
CACCGCGACCACGCAGGTGGATGTGTATCCGCAAGTAGTGGCCGCCTTCGTGGCCCCGACCGATGGTTGCGCGCCCCACGCCGTGAGCTTCATCAACACCAGCATCAGCGCGAGCAGCTACCAATGGAGCTTCGGCGATCAACAAGGGAGCTCCGCCGCATCTCCTCAGCACACCTATTTCAACCAAGGGCTGAACGACGCGGTCTTCAACGCCACGCTCATCGCCGCCTCCAGCTTCGGCTGCGGCGATACCGCCACGGCGCCGATCACGGTGCACCCGCAGCCCATCGCGCAGTTCATCACCGGCACGCTCGCGGGGTGCCAGCCCTTGAACGTGCCCTTCCAGGACCTCACCATCGGAGCCACCGCCTCGCAATGGTCCTTTGGCGACGGCGCGGTGCTCGATACGATCCCGGGCGATCAAGCGCACACCTATGCCCACACCAACGCGGTGCCGACCACCTTCAATCCGCAGTTGATCGCCACCAACGCGTGGGGGTGCAGCGATACCGCCACCGCCGCGATCACGGTCTATCCGGCGATCACGGCGGCTTTCACCGCGCCGGCCGCGGGCTGCTCGCCACTCACCGTCCAACCGGTGAGCAACAGCATCGGCGCGAGCAGCTATCTGTGGGACATGGGCGATGGCATCACGCTGGTGGGCGCAAGCCCCACGCACACTTATGTGAACACGAGCACGGTGGATCAGGTGCGCACGATCACCCTCACGGCCACTTCGCCTTACGGCTGCATCGCCATCTCGCAGCAGACGGTGATCATCTCGCCAGTGCCGCAGGCGAGTTTCCTGGCCACGCCCTTCGCGCAGCAATTCCCGAATGCCACCGTTATGCTCACGAATACGAGCGGCCCCGGCAACTGGAGCCATGCCTGGAGCCTCGGCGATGGAGCGTCCTCGAACCTGGTGCAGCCGGGCTCGCACACGTACGGCTCGTGGGGCACCTTCACCATCACCTTGGTCGTGAGCGGCACGGCCTGCTCCGATACCGCCGCGCAGCAGGTCACCATCACGCCGCCATTGCCCACCGCCAGCTTCCTGGGGCAAGGCGCGGGATGCGCTCCGCTAACGGTGAGCTTCACCAACACCAGCCTGCAAGCGATTAGTTATCAGTGGAGTTTCGGCGACGGCGGCACCAGCACGGCCGATAACCCCACCTACGTGTACAACGTAGCAGGCACCTATTCCGTGACCCTGACCGCATTCGGCATAGGAGGCGTCGTGAACACCGTGACCAAGGTGGATAGCGTGGTGGTGCGCCCGCGCGCCAATGCCTTCTTCGTGCTGCAGCCGACTACGGTGATCGTGCCCACCCAGCCGGTCTTCACGTACAACCTGAGCGCGAACGCCGATCAGTTCACCTGGGACTTCGGCGATGGCACCATCAGTAACGCCTTCAATCCCACGCATTACTACCAGCAGGCGGGCAGCTTCGACGTGGTGCTCATCGCCAACAACCAGTGGAACTGCCCGGACACCTTCACGGTGATCGGCGCCACCACCGGCGAGGTGAACGGCGGCATCGAGTTCCCCAACGCATTCACGCCGGGCAGCGGCCCCACCGATGGGCAGTACGATCCGCAGAGCTATGACAACGACCACTTCTTCCCGAAGTACGAGGGCGTTGAGAAGTACCGTCTCGAGATCTTCAACCGTTGGGGCGAGCTGGTCTTCGTGAGCGAGGATGTGAAGCGCGGCTGGGACGGCTGGTACAAAGGCGCACCCGCCAAGCAGGATGTCTATGTCTGGAAATGCAACGCCACGTTCAGTGATGGCCGCGATGCCGTGCTGAAAGGCGACGTCACCCTTTTACGCTGAACCATGGAACGGAAACTCTCCACGCTCATCGCCTTCATGTTCGCCGCAGGCGCCTTCGCGCAGGCCGGCTACAAGCGGCCGCACAACCAGATGCTCGATCAGGCCAAGGCGCACCTGGCCGCCGAGGACTACGCCGCCGCGGCGCACATCTACAAGAAGCTGCTGCCCGTTGACAGCTCCTTCGTGGAGGTGTACTACGAGTACGGCGTGTGTCTGGCCAACCTGCCGGGGCAGCGCGAGAAGTCGGTGCCGCACCTGGAGCGCGCCGTGCGCGGCGGCCATACCGAGGCGCACTACGAGCTGGCCCTGCAGCGCCATCGCCAGCAGCGCTTCGATGAGGCCGCTGACCTCCTGCTGCAGTACAAGCAGTTCAACTACCGCATGGTGAGGGATGCCGAAGTGGACCGCCGCATCGCCATGGCCAGCACGGCGAAGGAACTGGTGAAGCGCCCCATCGGGATCGAGATCCGCAACATGGGCGCGCTGGTGAACTCGCCCCAGCACGACTACTGCCCGCTGGTCACGGCCGATGGCAACGCGCTCTACTTCACCAGCCGCCGCGAAGGCACCACCGGAAACCTGAAGGACCCGGCTGGCCAATGGCTGGAGGACATCTACATGGCCAGGCGCATCGACGATGCGTGGACCAACGCCATGAACGTGGGCGGCCCGCTGAACACGAACACGCACGATGCCACCGTGGGCCTGGCCCCCGATGGGAGCAGCATGATCGTCTATCACACCAGCCAGGACCTTGTTGGCGGCGACCTCTACGAGACGCGCGTCCACGCCGGCAAGTGGCAGGCGCCGGTGCTGATGGCGGCGCAGATCAACACCAAGCACCACGAGCCCAGCGCCAGCATAGCCCCGGGCGGCGACGAGATCTACTTCACCAGCGACCGGCCCGGCGGCTTCGGCGGCCGCGACCTCTACCGCATCCGCCGCCTGCCCAATGGCGAGTGGAGCCTGCCGCTCAACCTCGGTCCCAAGATCAACACGGCCTACGATGAGGACGCGCCTTTCATCCACAGCGATGGCCTCACGCTCTTCTTCAGCAGCAAGGGCCACAACACCATGGGCGGCTACGACATCTTCAAGGCCACCCTGCTCGACTCCGACATGAACGGCTGGGGCCTGCCCGAGAACATGGGCTACCCGCTGAACACGGTGAACGACGACATCTACTTCTGCCTCAGCGAGGACGGCTACACCGGCTACTTCAGCAGCGAGCGGCCCGGCGGCATGGGCCTGCAGGACATCTACCAATTGGTCTTCCCCGGCAGCCAACTGAACTACGTGGTGGCGCGCGGCGTGGTGGCCGATGCCAGCGACGAGCCCGTGAAGGCCCGGTTGCTGCTCACCGACGAGCACGGCGATGAAGTGGTTGGCGTGTTCAACACCAACGAGCGAACCGGCCGCTACATCATGGTGTTGGCGCCGGGCCAGAAGTACAACCTCTCCGTGGAGGCGCCGGGCTTCGCGATCCATCGCGTGGCGATCACGGCGAAGGCCACCGACCACGACGGCCGCGAGATGGCCCTCGACATCCAGTTGGAGCGCGATGCGGCCGTGCAGCGCATGAAGTGACATGATCGGGCGCCGTACCGGACCTTGGGTGATCGGCCTGCTGGCGGCGCAAGCCATGCGCGGCCAGGACGCGCAGTTCACGCAGTTCTACGCGGTGCCCACCTACCTCAGCCCGGCCTTCGCGGGCACAGGGCTGCAGACGCGCGTGGGCCTCGCCGTGCGCGACCAATGGCCCGCATTCCCCGGAGCCTTCGTGAGCACCAACTTCGCGCTGGACCATTTCATGCCCGGCGTGAACAGCGGTGTGGGACTTCTGGTAACGCACGACAAGGCAGGCAGCGGCGCGCTCCGCTACAGCAGCATCAGCGGGCAGTACGCGTACGAGATCGAGCTGAAGCGGAAAGTCTTCCTGCGCCCCGCGCTGCAGATCGGCTGGGGCCATCATGCGGTCGATTACTCCAAGCTCGTCTTCGGCGATCAGCTCGCGCGCGGCGGCAACGTGGGCACCTA
>CAZFBP010000301.1:0-3895 GCA_964517255.1 uncultured Chryseobacterium sp. | reverse complement strand
CGGCCCACGCGCTGAGCGAGCTCGCGGGCGGCTTGGTAGTAGGCATGATCTTCCTTGAAGCGCGCACTGCCGAAGAAGGTGACGCAAGGCCCAACGAAATGCAGGTGCCGGAAACCATAGATGAACTCACGGGAGATCCTCACCACGCTCACGAATTCCTTCCAGCGCGAGCGCGGGCCTTCGAGGAAGCGCAGGTCGATCTGTTGGTCCTGGCGGGGCAATGCCATGGCGGCGAAGCTAGGTGCAGGGAACAACGAGGCGCCTTGCGGTGTTCGTTATCGCCATGAGACTACGTGCCATCCATCTAGCATTAGCGCTTACGCCTTCGCTTGCTGCCCTTGCGCAGCCTCAGCTGGAGAATGCCTCATTCGAGGCGTGGGACAATGCTGGCCAGGCTGCTCAGGAGCCCCAGCAATGGAGCTCCTTGAAGACCAGTGACGGCGGCGCCTTCATCAACGGCCTGGTGCCTCAGCTCTGCTGGCGCAGCGATGACGCGCGGACCGGGCAGTACAGCGTGAACCTGCGCACGGTGAGCTCGGTGATCGGCGCGGCCAACGGGCTGCTCACCAATGGCCGCGTGCATGCCGAGCTGAATGTGGCCAACAGCTACATGTACACCGTTCAGGACAATGAGCAGTGGCGCACCGCCATGACCAGCCGGCCCGATAGCATCGTGGGTTGGTTCAAGGCCGCGCCGCAAACCGGCGACCGCGCCAATGTGGGCGCCTTGCTGCACGTGGACGAAGGCCGCCTGCCCGCATTCGGCACCGAGGGCAATTACGTGGCCGGCGCTTCATGGAAGGCGCCTTTCGGCAGCGTGAGCGAATGGACGCGCTTCTCCGCGCCCTTCCAGTACCTCAACGACTGGCAGCCCGAGTGGATCCTGCTCATCCTCACTGCGGGCGATAGCGCGGGCAGCCAGGTGGGCACGCAGGCCTGGTTCGAGGACCTCGCGCTGATCTACAACGTGCAGTGCACACCTGATGCGCAGAGCGTTGCGCCCGGCCAAACGCTCTTCGTGGACTACAGCACGGGCGGTGCCCCTGTTGGCGAGCTCACCTTCAGCGTGGAGCTCTCCGACGCGAATGGCGATTTCAGCGCGCCGGTCGTCATCGGTGAACTCGCATCGAACAGCGCTTCGGGAACGATACCATGCACCTTGCCATTGGGCATCGATGAGGGCGCCGGTTACCGCATCCGCGTGGTGGGCGGCTCACCGTTCTATGCGCCGGTGGGCTGCGACATGATCGTGGAGACGAGCACCAGCGTTGGCATTGATCGCAGGCTTGAGCCGAACATCACAGCCCGCAATGGGATGCTTGTGATCACCACGGAGGGCGCGGGCGCGTTTGAGTGCTTCAGCCCCGATGGGAGATTGATCAAGAGCGGTGGCTTGCGCGAAGGCATGAATGCCATTGGCGTGATTGGTATCACAGGTGTTGCGCTTGTGCGTGTTCGCGATGGTCAACGAGCGATCAATCGTCGCGTCTGGTTGGAGTGATGGGATCGTTCATGCCATCGTGATCACCACGCCCCCGACTTGCCTTCCGCTCTCTGCAACAACGTGGGTCCCTGCGATACGCGCAAGCGGGTAGTTGCTATCGATCACGGGTCGCAGTTCGTGCGCTCCCAGCGGCCAACGCTATCGCTCTGAATCGCCAATATGCTCGAGTTGAATCCGTGGTTTGTAATGCAAGCTGAGCAGCACAATGTTCCAGCTGCGGGAAACAACCAAGTGCGGTTGGAGGCGGCGAGGAAGACGATCGAGGAGTTGGAGGGGCGGGGAAGTCGGGCCCCGCAGGTTAGGCCCTCTTCAGTTCCTTCATGCCCGCCTTGATGAAGCCCTCCTTGTCCTTCTTCACCTCTTTCAGCATGGCCTTTCGGTCAGTCGCGATCGTGTAGTACTTCTCCGCCCACAGGTTGATCTCGACCATGATGGGATACAGGTCGATCCCTTTCGCGGTCAACTTGTACAAGACCTTCGCCTTGCTCTCGGGGTGCTCCAGCTTTTCGATCAGCTCGTTCTCTTCCAGCGCCTTCAGCCGCGCGGCCAAAATGTTGGTGGCGATCCCTTCCGAAGACTTCAGGAAGTCCCCGTAGGTGCACTGCTTCGCGAGCATCAGGTCGCGGATGATCAACAGGGACCACTTGTCGCCCCAGGCATCGAGGGAACAGCTTACAGGGCAATCGGAACGTTGGCCTTTCATGCGGATGAGGGAAGTTCGTCAAAAGTACTTGCATAAAGCAAGTGGAGCAGTATGTTTGCGCTTGCAAAACGCAAGCAAAAGTACACGGTCGGGTCGACCGCGAGCAACATGAAGGCCTACATCATCGACAAGTACAAGAGCACCGACGGCGGGCGCATCGCCGACATGCCGGAACCCGAATTGCGAGCCGGTGATGTGCTGGTGCAAGTCCACGCCGCCGGCCTGAACGTGTTGGACTCCAAGATCCGCACGGGTGAGTTCAAGCTCCTGCTGCCGTACCGCTTCCCGTTGATCATGGGCAACGATGCCGCCGGCGTGGTGGTGAAGGTGGGTGCCAGCGTGAAGCGGTTCAAGGTCGGCGATGAAGTGTATGCGCGGCCGAACAAGGACCGGATCGGCACGTTCGCGGAGTTCATCGCCATGGATGAAAGTGATGTAGCGCTGAAACCGAAGTCGCTCACCATGGAAGAAGCGGCATCCATTCCCTTGGTCGGTTTAACGGCTTGGCAAGCGCTGGTGGAAATGGCCAACGTGAAGAAGGGGCAGAAGGTCTTCATCCAAGCGGGCTCCGGCGGTGTGGGCACCTTCGCGATCCAACTGGCCAAGCACCTGGGTGCGACAGTGGCCACCACAACAAGCGCTGCGAACATCGAATTGGTCAAGAGCCTGGGCGCCGATGTGGTGATCGATTATAAGGCGCAAGACTTCGAGACCATCCTGCGCGACTACGACGTGGTGCTGAACAGTCAGGACGGAAAGACGCTCGAAAAGTCGCTGCGCATCCTGAAGCCCGGAGGCAAGCTCATCTCCATCAGTGGTCCGCCCGATGCCGCGTTCGCGAAGGAGCTGGGTGCGCCGTGGTTCGTGAAGCTGCTCATGGGTGTGTTGAGCGCCGGTGTGCGCAAGAAGGCGAAGCGCTTGAACGTCGGCTACCGGTTCCTCTTCATGAAAGCGAGCGGCGCTCAGCTCGAGCGGATCACCGCGCTCATCGATGCAGGCACCATCCGACCGGTCATGGACAAGGTGTTCCCGTTCGAGGCGACCAAGGAAGCACTGGCCTACATCGAGACAGGTCGGGCCAAAGGGAAGGTGGTGATCAAAATGCAATAGACCCTGCTTGTAGAACAACACGAAGCACACATGGAAACGCGATCGTACACCTACGCAACGGCTCCCACGCAGTTCATCACAGCGGCCAACGGGATCAAATTCGCCTACCGCAGGTTCGGCGAGCGAAAAGCGATACCGATCATCTACTTCAACCACCTCTCCGCCAACCTGGACAATTGTGATCCGCGCGTCATGGATGGCTTGGCCGCGAAGCACGAGATCATCTCCTTCGACTATCGCGGCGTGGGCGCCAGCTCGGGCACGGATGCGAAGACCATTCAGGACATGGCCAAGGATGGCCTCGCGTTCATCGAGGCATTGGGCTACACCCAAGTGGACATCGTTGGGTTCTCCATGGGCGGTTTCATCGCCCAGGAACTGATGGAAATGGAACCCACGCTCGTGCGCAGGATCGTGCTGGCCGGTACCGGACCACGCGGTGGCAAAGGCCTCAGCGATGTCGTGGGGCTTACGTATTGGGACATCGTCAAAGGGCTCTTCACCTTCCGCGATCCCAAGTTCTACTTGTTCTTCACCACAACAACGAACGGGAAGAACGCGGCCCGCAACTTCCTCGC
>CAZFBP010000300.1:0-3936 GCA_964517255.1 uncultured Chryseobacterium sp. | reverse complement strand
GGCCAACAAGCGCCAAGGCACATCGAAGACCCTCACCAAGAGCGAAGTGAGCGGCAGCACCCGGAAGCTGCATCGCCAGAAGGGCACCGGTGGATCCCGCAAGGGCTCCATCAAGAACCCGCTCTTCCCCGGCGGTCCCAAGGCCTTCGGCCCCGAGCCCCGCGACTACCACTTCAAGCTCAACAAGAAGGTGAAGGATCTGGCCCGCCGCAGCGCCCTCACCTACAAGGCCAAGGATGGCGCCATCAAGGTGCTGGACAGCGCCGCCATGAGCGCCCCGAAGACGAGCGAGTTCGCCGCGCTGCTCAAGGCCTTCGAGCTGGGCAGCCGCAAGGCCGTGGTGGTGGTGCCCTCCAAGGACCAGAACCTGCTGCTCAGCAGCCGCAACATCCAGCGCGCGCGCGTGGTTGTGGCCAGCGAGTTGAACACCTACGATATCATGAACGCCAACGGGCTGCTGATCGCCAAGGACGCGATCGCCTCGCTGGAAGCCATACTCACCAAGTAAGCCATGAGCCAGATCATCATCCGACCCATCGTCACCGAGAAGATGACGGCGCAGGGCGAGAAGGAGAACCGCTACGGCTTCGTGGTGGCCCGCGACAGCAACAAGGTGCAGATCAAGCAGGCCGTTGAGAAGGAGTACAACGTGACCGTGACCGGCGTGCGCACCATGATCACCCACGGCAAGCGCCGCACGCGCTACACCAAGAGCCTGATCCTGCGCGGCCGCACCGCCGCCTCCAAGAAGGCCATCATCACCGTGAAGGCCGGCGACACCATCGACCTCTACAGCAGCATCTAAGCCATGGGCATCCGCAAGCTCAACCCCGTCACCGCAGGCACGCGCCACCGCGTGATCACCGACTTCGAGGGCGTCACCACCCACGTGCCGGAGAAATCCCTGACCGCTGGCCGCACCAAGAGCGGTGGCCGCAACAACCAGGGCAAGATGACCATGCGCTACATCGGCGGTGGTCACAAGCAGCGCTACCGCGTCATCGACTTCAAGCGCGACAAGCACGGCATCCCCGCTACGGTGAAGACCATCGAGTACGATCCGAACCGCAGCGCACGCATCGCCCTGCTCACTTACGCCGATGGCGAGAAGCGTTACATCCTCGCGCCGAACGGCCTGCAGGTGGGCCAGACCCTGCTGAGCGGCCGCGCCGGCGTGGCACCCGAAGTGGGCAACACGCTCCCGCTGAGCGAGATCCCCTTGGGCACCGTGGTGCACAACGTGGAGCTGCAGCCCGGCAAGGGCGGCGCCATCGCGCGCAGTGCCGGCACCTTCGCGCAGCTCAGCGCGCGCGAGGGCCGTTACGCCACATTGAAGATGCCGAGCGGCGAACTGCGCATGGTGCTGGTGGCCAGCCTGGCCACGGTGGGCACCGTGGGCAATGGCGAGCACATGCTGCAGAAGAGCGGCAAGGCGGGCCGCAGCCGCTGGCAGGGCCGTCGCCCGCGCACCCGCGCCGTGGCCATGAACCCGGTGGATCACCCAATGGGTGGTGGCGAGGGACGCGCCTCCGGTGGCCACCCGCGCAGCCGCAAGGGCCTGCTGGCCAAGGGCAAGAAGACCCGGAAGCCGAAGAACCGCAGCAACCGCTTCATCCTCGAACGCATCAACGCCAAGAAGGGCGCTTAGTCCGCATAGATCATGAGCCGTTCACTCAAGAAACCGCCGTTCGTCCACTACAAGCTGACCAAGCGCGTAGGCGAGGCCCTCACCTCGGGCAAGAAGAGCGTGATCAAGACCTGGTCGCGCGCTTCCACCATCACCCCCGAATTCGTGGGCCTCACCATCGCCGTGCACAACGGCAACAAGTTCATCCCCGTGTACGTGACCGAGAACATGGTGGGCCACAAGCTGGGCGAGTTCGCCCCCACGCGCACCTTCCGCGGACACAGCGGCAATAAGAGCAACTGATCATGGGACAACGCAAGCACCTCGCCGCCGTGGCCCGCAAAGAGGCCCTGAAGACCGTGGCCGCAGCGCACCTGCGCAACGTGCCCACCAGCACGCGCCGCATGCGCCAGGTGGCAGACTTGATCCGCGGCGAACACGTGGAGAAGGCCCTGGGCATCCTCCGCTTCAGCACCCGCCATAGCAGCCGCGACCTGGAGAAGCTCCTGATGAGCGCCATCGCCAACTGGGAGGCCAAGAACGAAGGCCGCAAGGCCGACGGCGCCGCCCTGGTGGTGAAGAGCGTGCAGGTGAACGAGGCCCGTGGCCTCAAGCGCATGCTTCCCGCTCCGCAAGGTCGCGCGTACCGCATGAAGAAGCGGAGCAACCACGTGAGCATCATCGTTGACTCCAAAGAGCCCGCGCAGGCCTAACCGAGACAGAACAGACCATGGGACAGAAAGCACATCCTACCGGACAGCGCCTCGGCTTCATCAAAGGCTGGGACAGCAACTGGTACGGCGGTAACGACTACACCGAGAAACTGGTGGAGGACGAGAAGATCCGCACTTACCTCATGGCTCGCCTGAAGAAGGCCAGCGTGAGCAGGATCGTGATCGAGCGCACCTTGAAGCTCGTCACCGTCACCATCAACACCGCGCGCCCCGGCGTCATCATCGGCAAGGGCGGCGCCGAAGTGGACAAGCTCCGCGAGGAGATGAAGAAGCTCACGGGCAAAGACGTGCAGTTGAACATCTTCGAGATCAAGCGCCCTGAATTGGACGCCCGCCTCGTGGCCGACAGCATCGCGCGCCAGCTCGAGGGCCGCATCAGCTTCCGCCGCGCCATGAAGATGGCCGTGGCCAGCACCATGCGCATGGGCGCTGAAGGCATCAAGCTGCAGGTGAGCGGCCGCCTCAACGGCGCCGAGATCGCCCGCACCGAGAAGTACCGCGATGGCCGTGTGCCCCTGCACACCCTGCGCGCCGATATCGACTTCGCCATCACCGAGGCGCACACCAAGATGGGCCGCATCGGGGTGAAGTGCTGGATCTGCCGCGGCGAGGTGTACGGCAAGCGCGACCTCAGCCCCAACATGGGCCAGCCCAAGGGCGCAGCAGGCGTCGGCGGTGGCCGCCCCATGGGTGATCGCCCCGATCGCCGTGGCGGAGATCGTCGTGGCCCCGGCGGAGATCGCGGCGGAGATCGCCGTGGCCCGGGCGGCCCTGGCGGTGATCGTCGTTTCGGAGGCGGAGGAGATCGTCGTGGTCCTGCTGGAGGCGGCGGTCGTGGAGGTAACAACCGTAACAACTAAGAGCCATGTTGCAACCCAAGCGCAGCAAGCGCCGCAATATGCACAAGGGCCGCATGAAGGGCCAGGCCCAGCGCGGTCACCGCGTGAGCCTCGGATCCTTCGGCCTCAAGGCCATGGAGAGCGTATGGCTCACCGGCCGCCAGATCGAAGCCGCCCGCGTGGCCCTTACGCGCCACATGAAGCGCGAAGGCCAGGTGTGGATCAAGGTGTTCCCCGACAAACCCGTGACCAGCAAGCCCGCCGAGGTGCGCATGGGCAAGGGCAAGGGCTCCCTGGACCATTGGGTGGCCGTGTGCCACGCCGGCCGCATCATCTTCGAAGTGGATGGCGTGCCCAGCGCCACCGCCAAGGAAGCCCTGCGCCTGGCGGCGGCGAAACTGCCGATTCCCACCAAGTTCGTGACCCGCGAGGACTACGACGGCCAATAAGCCAGCGCCATGAAGAAGAAAGGACTTGAATTGAACGACCTCACCGTGCAGGAACTGCAGGACAAGCTGCAGGAGGAGCGCAACGGCCTGACCAAGGCGCGCTTCAGCCACGCCGTGAGCCCCATCGAGAACCCGATGCAGCTGCGCTCCAAGCGCAAGGAGGTGGCCCGCATCCTCACCGAACTGCGCAAGCGCGAACTCACAGCGAAATGAGCACCGAGAACATCACCGCGGCCGAACGCAACCTCCGCAAGCTCGGCTACCTCGGCGACTGACCGCACAAGGCA
>CAZFBP010000299.1:0-3938 GCA_964517255.1 uncultured Chryseobacterium sp. | reverse complement strand
AAGGGCGAGTACCAGCTCACGAACGCCATGGAGAACATGAAGCGCAAGGGCGCCCGCTTCAAGGCCGGCAGCGTTGACGTGTGGATGGACTGCGGGAACAAGAACGCCATGGTGGACACGAACACGAAGGTGCTCGGCCAGCTGAAAGGCGACAAGTCATTGGTGAGCCCGAAGCTGAAGAACGAGAACAGCGTGGTGATCGCGCCCTGCTTCATCGGCGAGGAAGTGGAGCTGTACAACAGCGTCGTCGGACCGAACGTTTCCCTGGGCCGAGGTGTACGGGTCGTCAGCAGCGTGGTGAACGACTCCATCATCGGGGCGAAGAGCGAGGTGCTCGGCGCCACCGTGCGCAACAGCATGGTGGGCGAGCGCGCCGTGGTGCGTGGCAAGCCCATGGAGCTGAGCATCGGCGACGATAGCACCATTGGCTGAACCGAGCCCGATGAGAAGCGCCCTCCTCCTCCTTCTGATTCCCGCGCTCATCGCCTGTGGCGGCGCGAAACCCGTGGCGCAGCACGAGCCCGGCCCTGATGGCGGAGCCAGCGCGGCCGGCAACGACCAGCGCGCCGAGGTCATGCGCCTTTTCATGGAGGCCACGCAGGCCAGATTGCAGGGCCAGCTGCCCAAGGCCGTCGCGCTGTACCAACGGTGCCTCAAGACCGACCCGAAGAATGCCGCCTCGATGTTCGAGCTGGCCAAGCTCTATCACCAAGGCCAGAACTACGGGCAAGCGGTGGAATATGCCAAACAGTCTGTGGCCGCGGACAAGTCGAACATCTGGTACCGCTTCCTCCTGGCCGATCTCTATCGGCAAGGCGAACGTCCCAACGATGCCGTCGAGGTTTACAAAGGCATCCTGGAGCAGTGGCCTGAGCGCTTCGAGGTGTACCTGGACCTGGCCGCCGCGCACGCCTACGCCGGCAAGGGTGACGATGCCGCGCGCGCCTACGCGGAAGCCGAGAAGCGCTTCGGCCTGGGTGTGGAGCTGGTGCACCATGCCTTCGGCACCTACATGGCAACGGAACAATTCCCAGAGGCCGAGAAGCTCCTGCAGCGCGCCATTGCCGCAGAGGCCGAGCAGGCGGAGTACGTCGGCATGCTGGCGGAACTCTACGACCAGCAAGGCAAGCACGACCTGGCTCTGGAACAGTACCAGAAAGCGTTGACGCTCGACCCCGGCAACAGCATGCTCCGCATCTCCCTGGCCGAGCACTATTACGCCACCGGCCGCATGGACGACGCCTATCGCGAGCTGGGCGAAGCCTTCGCGGACCCCGAAGTGGACATCGACGCCAAGATGCAAGTGCTCATCGGCTTCTTCGAGATGACCGAGAACGAGGGCGAGAAGCCGGAGGACAGGCCCGATCTGGTGCGCCGCAGCTACGCGCTGATCGAGACCTTGGAGAAAGCGCACCCCGAGAGCGGGAAGCCGCACACGATACACGGTGACTTCCTGTTGCGCGATGGCGATGCGACCGGGGCGCGCAGGGAGTTCCGTAAAGCCTTGGAACTGGAGAAGGACCGCTATCCCATCCACGCCCAGGTGCTCCAGCTCGACCTTCAGCTCGGCGACCACGAATCGCTGGTGAGGGAAGCCGCCGTTACCATTGAGCTCTTCCCCACCTCGCCAGAGCCCTACCTGTACAAAGGCATTGCCCACTCGCAATTGGGGCAGTACGAGGCGGCCATCGAAGCACTAGTGACAGGCCGCGACCTGGTGGTGGACAATCCGCCGCTCACCGCGCAGTTCTGGAGCAGCCTGGGCGAGGCCTACAACCGCGCGAAGCAGTTTGACAAGTGCGACCAGGCCTACGAGCGCGCGCTCGCCCTCCTGCCCGACGACCCCACCACCCTGAACAACTGGGCCTACTACCTCAGCGTGCGCGGCGAGCAACTCGAGAAGGCCGAGCGCATGAGCAAGCGCAGCAACGAGCTCGCCCCCAACCAGCCGAGCTACCAGGACACCTACGCCTGGGTGCTCTTCAAGCTGAAGCGCCATGCCGAGGCGCGCGTATGGATGGAGAAGGCGATCGCCGCGTCGGCGCAGCCCGATGGCGAGTTGCTCGAGCATTACGCTGACATCCTCTTCGAGCTGGGCGAGCAGGCACAGGCCCTGGAGAACTGGAAGCTGGCCAAGGCGCGCGGCGGTGCCAGCGAGGCCATTGACCGCAAGATCGCCGAAGGCCGCCGCGTGGAATGAACCGCCTCCTCCCGCTGCTGCTGATCGCGCTGATCGCCACGGCGTGCAAGGGGCGGCGCATCACGATCATCAACCGGGAACTGCCACCGCGCTCCGCCGACAAGGTGATGGAGCGCGCGATGGCCGTGCAGCAGGATCCCGTGCGCTACTATTCCGCAAAAGCCGATGTGGAGCTGAGCATGCCCGACCAGCAGCGCAGCTTCAAGGCGCACCTGCGCAGCGTGCACGACAGCGCCGCGTGGGTGAGCGTGGTGCCGCTGCTGGGCATCGAGGCCGCCCGCGTGCTGCTCACCCGAGACAGCCTGAAGATCATGGACCGCGTGAACGACCGCTACTTCGTGGGCGACACCGGCACTGCGGCCAGGCGCTTCGGCCTGGCCCCCGACCTGGCGCTCTTGCAGCAGGCCATCAACGGGAGCGCCATCGGCCTTGATCCGCAAGAGCGCTACCGCTTGGATCGCGAGGACGGCCACTATGTGCTCACCAGCCGCGAGAAGCGCCGTTTCATCCGTGCCGCCGAGGACATCAGCCCCGGGGATACACTGGCGCGCGACCGTGACATGCGCGAGCGCCGCCTGGAACGGACGCTGAAGAAGGCCGAGGAGAAGGAGGCCATCGTGCATCGCTACCACTTGGAGCCGGACAGTTTCCGCGTGGCGCGCGTGCAAGTGGTGAACCTCACGAACGATAGGACCGCTGAGCTGCGTTATGAAGAGCGCGGCGGGCCGGAGGTCAATCACCTGCCCACACGCATCCGCATCACCCTCAGCGAGCCGGGCCGCGTGGTGAGCGCGCTGCTCACCATCACGCGCATCGACTTCGATGGTCCCTTGCAGATGAGCTTCAGAATCCCCGAGAAGTATGAGCCGATGCCCTGACCGCCCGCTGCGCCTGATCGCGCTGCTGCCGCTGGCGCTGGCAACGGCGCTCGCGTGGGGCCAATCGAAGAAGGAGCTGGAGAAGCGCCGCGACGCGCTGGACAAGCAGATCCGCACCACCACCGCGCTGATCGAGCAGGCGCGCAAGGAGCAGCGCGTCACGCAAGAGCAGCTGCAGCTCCTCGAGAGCCAGATCTCGGCACGCTCGCAACTGATCCGGGCCATGGATGGCGAAGTGCGCGCCGCTGACGACCGCATCCGCCAGGACGAAGAAGCCATCGCCTCCATGAAGGCCGACCTGGCGGTACTGAAGAAAGGCTACGCGCGCATGATCGCTGCGGCTTACCGCAACCGCAGCGCCTACGACCGCCTCAGCTACCTCTTCGCCAGCAGCAGCTTCCAGCAAGCCTTCCGCCGCAGCCGGTACATCAACCAGCTGGCGGCCCAGCGCCGGAGGCAGGCCGCGCTGATCTCGGAAACGCAGGCGGCCATGGATGCGCGCGTAGCCGCACTGAAACAGCAGCGGCAGGAGAAAGCCGTGCTCTTGAGTGAACAAGTGCAGGAGAAACGCAAGCTCGACACCGACCGTGCCGGCCAGCAGAACGCGCTGACGAGCTTGCGGAAAGAGGAGGGAAGGCTTCGCGAGACCCAGAAGAAGCAGGAGAACCAGCGCCGTGATCTGGAAGCGGCCATCCGCAAGGCTATTGAAGCGGCCATGAAGCCGAAAGCCAGCGCCACCTCCTCAAGCGGTAAGCCCGCCAAGCTCGATGTGACACTGACGCCGGAAGCAAGAGAGCTCAACAGCGATTTCGAGAAGAATAAAGGCAAGCTCCCCTGGCCCGTGGAGAAAGGCGTGATCA
>CAZFBP010000298.1:0-3947 GCA_964517255.1 uncultured Chryseobacterium sp. | reverse complement strand
GCTGACGGAGCAATGGATCCTCGTCGCCTTCGCGGTGATCTGCGCGCTGTGCGCCTTCGGGGAGCAACTGCCGGTGTACGGTTGGGCGCACGCGCTGGTGCCCGGCGTGAGGCTCTTCCGCTTCCCCAGCTATTTCTGGTTCTTCGTGGCGCTTGTGGCGCTGCCGTACGGATGCGCGGCGCTGATCGGCGCCGCGCAAGGCGATCGCGATGCCCGGCGTGGGCTGCGGATCGCATTGATCGGCGGCATCGCTTGCACGGTGCTCTTGCTCATCGCCGCGCTCGTGGAGCACCAGGGCCCATGGCGGCTCCTCGCCCCGCAGCCCTCATTGCGCGACCGCATGCTCGCCCCGGCGCCATGGGAGCGCATCGCCTGGAGCGTGGGCATCACCGTGCTCATCGGGCTCACAGGCCTGATCCTGCTCCGTCGAAGGGCAGGCATCGGCGCTTGGCTGGCGCTGGTGAGCATCGAGATGCTGATCGCCGTTCAGTTCACGCAGTGGAACACCTCGCTCTTCCGCCCTTCGCCCTTCGCCATCCAGGAGCGCATCGATGAGCGCGCCTGCGGCCCCGTGCTTCCGGAGCTCGTGCCCATCAACGATTGGAACGACGGCCCGCGCGAACTGCACCATCTCTGGATCAACACGCAGACCCTTCTTGCGCGCCCCAGCCAGCAAGGCTTCAACTCGTTCTGGCTGTGGCGCAACGACAGCCTGCGCGAGCGCGCCCTGCCCATGCTCGGCTTCCTCGGCCGCCGCCCGTGGGCCTTCTTCGCCGATACGGCTTCAGCAGGCAGCCTCGAAGTGCTCGACTTCCATCACAACGGGTTCACGCTGCGCACGCGTTCACAGCGTAGCGAGCGGCTCGTGGCGCAGCAGACGCCCTATCCCGGCTGGTCGGCCACGATCAATGGCGCGCCTGCATCCATCACGCCCGCATTCACCACCTGCCAAAGCGTTGAGCTGCCGCCCGGAGCGCACGAGGTGATCTTCCGCTTCACGCGACCCTGGACACATATCGCGCTGTGGGCCTCGATGCTCGCGCAATTCGCGGCGCTCCTCCTGCTCGCGCTCTCGCGCAGCGGCGCGATGCGGTGGCTGGGCGTACTAGCGGTGGCCGTGCTGGCCATGGCGGTCGCGAGGCCCTTCGCATTCAACAGATCGAAGAGCGAGCGGATCGGAAGGGCGCTGCCTGAGGTGAAGGCGCATGTGGATGCCGCGCTGGAGAATGGAGACCGCGTGGTGATCAACACAGACCGTGCTTTGCCCGGCATCGACGGGCGCGTCGCACGTACTCGGGCAGCCGGGTTCGCAGCGCTCGATCGCGCGCAAGCAGCAGTGGGCGCTCCGCCGCAGCGCATCACCTGGATCGATGTCGGCTTGAAGATGCCGCGCGATGTGGAGGCCTGGCTCGCCGCCGGCTACCGGTTGGTGCAGGACACACGCATGGGCCGTGATGCGCGCATCCGCAGATTGGACCGCGTGAATCAGGCCGCGGGCACGAGCGGAACAGTAGCCGAGCACTTCGATCCGCCCGTGGCGCTGCATGGCGTGCATTGGGCATACAGCAAGGCGATGGAGCTCTCACCGGATTCCATTGCGCATGCTCGGCAGGCGCAGCTCGTCCTGCGCGCGGAGATCAGCGCGGTGCGCGCCGTTGACCTGAACTGGGTGATCGAGCGGCTCTGGCGCGACTCGCTCATCGCCTACGAGGCGGTGCCCATGCACGTGGAATCATTGGCCGATGGCGGGTGGCATGAGCTGGCCATCGCGCGCCCGCTGGCATGGCGGCCCGGGCGCGATGAGCGCCTCCGCTGTTATCTGTGGAACACGACTGCGGACACGATGCTCCTGCGACGCTTCAACCTGGAGGCCGGGGCCGATGCCGGGCGGCTTATCCAGGACCGATGAGGCCCTGAGCGCGCCAGCCGTGCACCAGCCGCTTCGCGCGGCAATGCCGATGGCGCACAGGCTGCGGCACGGCTGCTTCTACCTTGCGCCACCTTGCCCGGTGGAATGAGACGCGTGCGAAAGCGGACCCTTGTGATCGTCGGCACGACAATGCTTGTGCTGTTGCTCACCGCGTGGGACTTCGCGGTGCGCCCCATCGCCGGTCCGCACGGAAGGCTCGAGCTGGCCATGCTGCGCAGCACCGACAGCCTCACGGTCTATTTCGGCACCTACTTCACCACGGCGGGGCGCTGCGCAGGCTGCCATGGCCGCGACCTGCTGGGCGTGGCCAGCATGGATGACCAAGGGCGAGACGTGAACGTGGTGAACGATTGGCGCAGCAGCATGATGGCCAACAGCGCACGCGATCCCTTCTTCCGAGCCAAGGTCCGGCATGAGTCGTTGGTGAATCCAGCGCATGCCGCGGCGCTGCAGAACAAGTGCCTGGGCTGCCATGCATCGCTCGGCATGCACGAGGAGCGCCTGCTCGGCAACGACCCCTTCACGCTGGCTCACCTCGACACGAGCCGACTGGGCATGGACGGAGTGAGCTGCCTGAGCTGCCACATGCAGAGCGAGGCCACCGCCGGGAGCTACTTCAGTGGTGAATTGGAGTTCGACTCGGCGCGCGTCTATGGCCCGTACAGCGACGATCAGATCAACCCGGCCATCATGGAGTTCTTCGTGCGCTTCACGCCCGGCTTCGGCAGCCACATCGTGAACAGCAAGGTGTGCGCGGGCTGCCACACGCTCATCACCGAGACCGCCGACCTCGATGGCAACCTCACCGGCGATGAGTTCGTGGAGCAGGCCACCTACCACGAGTGGCTCAACAGCATATACAGCGCCAACGGCACGCAATGCAACACCTGCCATCTGCCGCGCATCAACGATGGCATCCTCCTCGCGGCGGAGTATCCGTTCCTCAATGAGCAATCGCCCTTCGGGTTGCACCACCTGGTAGGCGGCAACACGCACATGCTGCGCCTGCTGAAGCAGTTCAAGGACACCCTCAACGTGCCGGCCACCGATCTGCAGTTCGACAGCACCATCACGCGCACCGAGCGCCTGCTGCGCGATCACACGCTCGATGCGACGCTCTCGCTCATGGACCGCACGGAGGACACGGCCTACTTCGCGCTTCGCCTGGAGAACAAGGCCGGGCATCGCTTCCCCAGCGGTTACCCTTCGCGGCGCGCCTTCGTGGAGTTCATCGTGCTCACGGCTGAAGGCGACACGGTGTTCAAGAGCGGCCTGCTGAACAGCGCCGATGAAGTGGAGGGGCACGACACGCCCTACGAGCCGCACCACGACCTGATCACGAACGGCGATCAGGTGCAGATCTACGAGCTGGTGATGGGCGACGTGAACGGCGATGTGACCACCGTGCTCGAGCGTGCCAAGGACCCGATCAAGGACAACCGCCTGGCGCCCGTCGGGTTCACCAGCACGCACTTCGCGTACGACACCACGCGCGTGGCCGGCGTGCCCGCGAGCGATGCCGACTTCAACCGCAACACGTTCGGCGAGGAAGGCACGGGCGCTGATGTGGTGCGTTACCAGGTGAGCGTCACGGGCGTCGCGGATGGGCTGCGCGCTTTCGCCCGCGTCTGGTACCAGCCGGTGCCACCGGGCTGGAACGCGGAGATGTTCAGCATGGCCCATCCCGAGATCCAGGCTTTCGCGGACATGCTCGCGGCCAGCGACCGGTCGCCATCCCTGGTCGCCGCCGATTCGCTCTTCCTGGGGCCGATGGGGATCCGCGCGCTTGCTCGCGACCGTGCGCGCGTATCGCCGAACCCTGCGGTCGATGGCTGGGTGACGATCACTATTGAAGACGGAGCGGCGTGGAGCGGGCTGTCGGTCCATGATGCGCGCGGCGCAGAGGTTCCGATCACGCAGCATCGCACGGCGAACGGATGGCGCGTGCGGATGCCCGATGCTGCCGGGACCTACCTCATCCGCATCAGCGTGGATGGCGAAGAGGTGATCAAGCGCG
>CAZFBP010000297.1:3016-3975 GCA_964517255.1 uncultured Chryseobacterium sp. | reverse complement strand
GAAGCGGATCGGCAGGGTGTATTGCACGCGGACAGGCTTGCCGTCCAGCATGCCTGGAGTCCATCGCGGCATGACGCTTAACAACCGAAGCGCTTCTGTGTCCATAGATGGATGCACTCCCCGCAACACTTTCGGGTCTCTGATGTTCCCTTCCGGATCGACCTCAAATGTCGTGTAGACGTCCCCCTTAATACCCGCCTTCGCAGCTTCAGTTGGGTAACGCAGGTTCGCCTTGATGAATGCCCTTAGCTCGGCCTCACCACCAGGATAGGAAGGCATGGTTTCCGGGTCAACCAATGCATGCTGACCCATCGTCGGCTTACCTGTGTCGCGCATTGTGAACTTCACGGGTATCGTGTAGCTCACCCTCACCCGTTTCCCTTGATGCATGCCGGGATTCCATCTGGGCATGGCTGCAACAGCGTGTAATGCCTCTTCGTCACAGCCGCCGCCAATTCCGCGGAGCACTCTCGCATTGGTGATTGTGCCGTCGGCTTCAACCACGAATACAATAAACACAGTGCCCTGAATGCCTGAGCTATGCGCACCCTCGGGATATCGAATCGATTCCCCCAGATACTTGAAGAGCCGTGCATCACCTCCTTGAAAGGACGGTGAGACATCGACCTTAACGTGAATTGAATCAAGGAACTCTGAATCGTCGATCTCGGGAGCAATGACAATCTGGGCTGTTGCGTGGCTGGCTGCTGCAGCAAGCACGCACGCAAATAGGGCTTGATTCACTTGAAGCACGCCGAAATATACCACGGCAGATCCAATGGCGCAGCCATTCCACAAGCGCCTGTTCAGTTCGCTCGTGTATCAGGCGCCATCAACATCCATCCGCTGAAACAAGCCATCGTGCGTACCATCTCTTCACCTGCCATCCCGGATAGCTTTCGCTCCCAGCCGTGCAAACCGGCCACCGATGGGCAACAACGAGATCCGCGCGCTGATCA
>CAZFBP010000297.1:0-3006 GCA_964517255.1 uncultured Chryseobacterium sp. | reverse complement strand
CTGATCGACGATCCCGACGAGACCATCTACACCCAGGTGCGCGACCGCATCGTGCAATTGGGCGACGACATCGTGCCGGAGCTGGAGCGCGCGTGGGAGATCGACGACTTCGGCGACCTCTTCCGCAACCGGATCGAGGACCTGCTGCACATCATCCACCTGAGCCGCGTGACCGACCGCCTCAAGGCCTGGCACGAGGCTGGCGGCGACGACCTGCTCGAAGGCGCGCTCATCATCAGCCGCTACCGCTACCCCGACATGGACGAGCAGAAGGTGAAGGCGCGGCTGGCGGCCATCCGGCAGGACATCTGGCTGGAGCTGAACGACCACCTCACCGCTTTCGAGAAGGTGCGGGTGTTCAACCACATCTTCTTCCAGGTGCATGGCTTCAAGGGCAACAAGCGCAACTACCACGCACCGCAGAACAGCTACATCAACGAGGTGCTCGACAGCCGCAAGGGCAACCCGCTCTCACTGGCCATCATCTACCAAGTGCTCGCCGAGGACCTGAACCTGCCGATGCGCGGGGTGAACCTGCCCAACCACTTCGTGCTGGCTTATCTGGACGAAGAGAGCATCGGCGGTGCGGACCACGGACAGCAAGGCGAGGAGAGCGTGCTCTTCTACGTGAACGCCTTCAGCCAGGGCGATATCCTGGGCCGCAACGAGATCAACGAGTTCCTCGCGAAGCTGAAGATCGAGCCGCGCCCCAGCTTCTACCAGCCCTGCACCAACATCGACATCATTCGCCGCCAACTGAACAACCTCGCTAACAGCTACGCCAAGATGGGCGACACGGAGCGCGCCGCCGACCTGGAGAAGCTGCGCGATATGCTGGGGAAGGTTGAGGGGAATGCAGGTTGAGCGTTGAAGTGAAATGCTGGTTGGGGGCTGAAGAGGAATGCTGGTTGAGGGTTGACCAATCCCCAACACGCGAACTGTGCCTGCAGCCCGTGTGTCGGCGCGCCAACCTTCAATGTTCTACTGGTTCCCAATCGGACGGCCTCTGCACCTCCCAGATCCTGCACACGTTTGCGCCATCGGACCATCCGCCGATGCCGATGCGCAGCAGCCACTCCGGGTAAGCGCTTTGGATCACCTCGGCCTGCATGCCTTTGGGAGGCGCAGCATGCGCGGCGTGCGAAGCGAAGAAGACCCGTCCACCCGATGGCCACTCCGTGAGGCTCTCCAAGGGCGCGATGCCCAAGCCTCGCGGCCGGGTGTACCACGCCGGCACGCTGTGCCTGAATCGCTCATCGTGGGTGTAGAGCAGCATGTCGCCCGGCTGGGCTATGCCGTGCAGCGCACGGTAGCAGCCTGCCTCGAGCTGCGCAGGCTTGATGAGCACCACCGCCAGCAATGGCACATGAACAAGCAGGAAGGCGGCCCGAAGGATGCGCTTGCCCTTCGCGCCCGGCCATCGGAACCAGCCGCGCTCCTGCATCAGGGCCAGTCCGCCCACCACCAACGCGGGCAGCAAGGGCAGCACGGGGAACATGAAGCGGTACTCCTTGTGACCGATCAGCATGTGAGCCAACAAGAAGGGAAGCACAGTCCAGGTGAGCGGATCGCGGCGGCGCAGTGCGAACAGCACGAGCGGCGGAGCCAGGAACAGCAGGCTGAAAGGCGGCACCATCCGCTGGAACAGCGCGGCGAAGTAGTGCAACCACGGCTGCGTGCCGAACGATGCCGCCTTGCCTTGCAGCAGGTTCAGGTCGATGTAGTTCCACGCCGTGAGCACCCACTCACCGTAGAACCAGCGATCGATGAACGCGCCCGCGGCGAAACCGATGATGCCGCCGGCGATGATTGGCACCAGCGCTGTCCACCGCATCCGCGCCACGAACAGGCACCACGCGACCAGCCCGGCCACCATCAGCGCCATGTGCAGGCGCGCCACCACCGCCAGCCCCAGCAACGCGCCGCTGAGCAGGGCGGCCCATGGATCCGCGCCTTCGCGACGATGCGCGATGCCCGCATAGCCGATGGCGAAGAGGGCGGCGGAGAAGCCTTCGGAGGAGAAGCGCACGCCGCAGTACACGCCGAACCAGAGGAGGAAGGCGAGGAAGAGGTAGAGCCGAAGCCAGGCAGGATCACTGAGCGCGGGGTTATCGCGCAGCTGGCCGCGCAGGAGCAGCAGCGCGGCGAGGAAGGTGAGCGCCGCAGCGAACATGCGCATCAGCATGGTCACCGTGAACGGGTCGGGTTCACCGAGCACGACGAGCGCGCTGTGCACCGCGACGACGATGGCGGGCTGCAACGCGGGCCGCATGCGCTCGGCGAATTCCCAGGGCAGGTCGGCCTCGGGGGTGATGCCCAGCTTCCACCCCGCGAACTCCAGGATCTGGAAATGCTCATCGGCGTGATGGACGCCCTCGGAGAAGATGGCCGCGCAGAGCAGCACTGCGGCGCCCAGCCAGGCCGCGCGTCGCGCGAGGGCGGGCATCGCGCTCATCATCGGCGGATGATGCGCAAGGCGGTGCGCGCGATGATGCGCAGGTCGAGGCCGAGGCTGCGTTCGCGCACGTAGCGCAGATCGAGGGCAATCTTCGCGGGCATCACCTCCTCGATGTAAGCGCGCTCGGGATCGGCGGCGCGGCCCAGCACCTCGTTCTCGTCGATGTACGCGAGGCTCGCCAGGCTGGTGAGGCCCGGCCGCACGCTGAGCACCTGCCGCTGCTCCGCGTTGTACAGCGCCACGTACCGCGGCACTTCGGGTCGCGGGCCCACAACGCTCATGTCGCCGCGCAGGATGTTCACGAGTTGCGGCAATTCATCGAGCTTGGTCTTGCGCAGCAGGTAGCCGATGCGCGTGATGCGCGCATCGTGGCCGCCCACGGTGATCTGCCCGTGCGCCTCGCTGCCGGGCCGCATGGTGCGGAACTTCAACAAGCGAAAGGAGCGTCCGCCCCGCCCCACCCTTTCCTGGGCAAAAAAGGCACCCCCGGGTGATGTGAGCGCCACGGCCGAGGCGAAGATCAGCAGGATCGGCAGTAGCAACAGCAC
>CAZFBP010000296.1:0-4021 GCA_964517255.1 uncultured Chryseobacterium sp. | reverse complement strand
TCGTGCGCCTGGACAACGGCGAAGAGCGCGTGACCCTGCGCGTGCCGCTGGCGCGGTAGGGCAGCCTGAACAGCGCGGAATGACGGCCCCGGCGCGCAAGAGCCGGGGCTGTCTTATTCCGTCGATTCGCCGCGTTCTCAACATCCTGTGGTTCGGAAAAAACCGTTGGCTACCTTGGCCCGCCTTCCTCCGGTTGCCCTGCCGATGCGAAGCGATTCAACCAAACCCTACCATGAACAGGACCTCTACACTTTTTGCCAAGGCGCTCGTGATGATCGCGTGTTGTTTCGGGCTGATGGAGCGTGCTGATGGCCAAGCCAACACCTATACATTCAGCACCACCACCACGACGTTCTCCTCGATCGCGGGGACGTCCTTGCTCGCGGCGGGTCTGGATGACAACGCTTCCGCAGTGACCAGCATCGGGTTCACCTTCACATTCGCCGGGACAGCATATACCCAGTTCTCCGCGAGCTCGAACGGCCTCATGACCTTGGGTGCCACTGCAGTAAGCACCAGCTATACAAATGCCATTGGCACAGGTGCAACGCCCTACCCGAACATCGCGCCGTGGTGGGACGACCTGTACACCGCGACCGGCGGGGTGACCTATGTCCTATCCGGTACATCACCGAACAGGACGCTCACCGTGCAATGGAACGTGACGAACTGCTGTGCGGGTGGGACCGCCGACAAGGTCTTTCAGGTAAAGTTGAACGAGACCTCGAACACCGTCCAGCTCGTGTATGGTTCAGGTGCGAACCCCTCCTCGGCCTCCATCGGCATCAATAGCGCCTCTGGCAATTACCACAGTGTAACAGCCTCCAGCAACACGTCCAGCACGAGCACGGCCAACGATGGTAATGCGACATGGCCGGGATCCGGGCGGGTGTACACGTTCACCCCGTCAGTGGCCGTACTTCCCGGCGAGAACTGCACCAACGCCCAGGATCTGGCGCTGCTCACCAGCCCTTACAGCGCGACCACCGTGGGATACGCCAATGATATCTCCGTGTGCCGGACGGGCTATCCTGACCGCATCTTCTTCATCAGCGTGCCCAATGGAGCCATCCTGAACATCGGGGAGAGCACCAATAGCTACGATGAATACGAGTATCTCGGCTATGGCGCCACATGCCCAGGCACCAACACCATCTATTGCTGGGACAACGACGGGTTGGCACAAATGACCTGGACGAACAGCACCGGTTCCACACAGACCGTATGGTACGTGCAGGATGCTTACTCAGGGTCGGGCACCTTCACCTTGCAATGGTCGTTGACCACTGCGCCCGCATGCGTGGGTGCGCCCACCGCGCCCACCAACGGCGCCACTGGCATCAGCGCTTCAGGCACCACGCTCAGCTGGCCTGCGGTCTCCGGCGCTACGGGCTACGATGTCTATTTCGGCACAACGACCCCAGCCCCGACGCTGGTATCGTCCAACCAAGCGGGCACCACTTACGCAACAGGCGTGCTTTCCGGATCGACCACCTACTACTGGCGCATTGTCCCGCGCAATGCGGCCGGGCCCGCCACGGGCTGCGCGAATTGGAGCTTCACCACGGCCGCTGGCGCGCCGGCGAACGACAACTGCGCCAACGCCATCGCGATCGCCTCACTGCCGTACACGAGTGCCGTGATCAGCAATGCTGGCGCCACCGATGATTACACGGCCGCATCGACCTGTGATGGACCCTACAAGAACGTCTGGTGGACCGTGACTGGGATCTGCGGCACGATGACCGCGATCACCTGCACCGGCAGCACCGATTTCGATGATGAGATCGCCGTGTACACCGGCTCCTGCGGCAGTTTCACACAGGTGTCGTGCAACGATGACAACGGCGCTGGATGCACGAGCAACTATGCCGGCACAAGTTGGACGGCAACGACCGGCACGACCTACTACATCACGGTTGGCTCTTATTGGAGCGCGGGCCCAACCGGCAATCTGCAGTTGAATGTCACATCCACGCCATCCACGCCGTCGGTGGCGCCAACGGCCATCACGGGCACCAGCACGCTCTGCGCCGGTGGCAGTGGCACCACGCTCACCGCCACCGGAGGAACGGTGGGCACGGGTGCGACCATCGAGTGGTTCTCGGGCTCATGCGGTGGCACTTCTGAAGGTTCGGGCGCTTCCATCAGCGTGAACCCAGCGAGCACCACGACATACTATGTGCGTTACAGCGGTACTTGCAACACGACCACCTGCGCAGCGGTGACAGTCGTGGTGGTCCCTTTGCCCACACTGAGCTGCGGTTCATACGGCCCGGCCTGCTCTGATGGCGCGGACATCGCGCTCTCGGCTACGCCTGCCGGAGGCACGTGGAGCGGGACCGGGGTAACCGGCAGCACCTTCGATCCCAGTGCCGGCACGCAGACCTTGACCTACAACTACACCGACCCGAGCTACTCGGTGCACAGCATCGCCTTCTCGCCGAGGTCCACTTCGGGAGGAGGGACCTTGTCGCTCGGCGATGATCAGGTCTCTGGTGCCGTACCCATCGGATTCAACTTCGCGTTCTTCGGTAACACGTACACCGATCTGTATGTGTCGTCGAACGGCTTCGTCACGTTCAACGCAGCGTCCGGCAGCGGTTGCTGTTCAGGTCAAGTCGTTCCGGATGCCACCGACCCGAACAACTTGATCGCCGCCGCTTGGGACGACCTCTATCCTCCCGGCGGTGGAGGCATCACCTATCTCAGTTCCGGTACTGCGCCGAACCGCACGATGGTGGTGGACTTCACGAATCTGAATTATTGCTGCACTTCAGGCACTCCGATGGTGACCACGCAGATCGTGCTGTACGAGACCTCGAACAGCATCGAGATACACACCACTTCCATCAACAGCATCGCGCCCGGCACCATGGGCATCGAGAATGCGACCGGTAGCGTGGCAGTGGTCGTTCCGGGCCGGAACTCTTCCAGTTGGAGCGCTACGAATGATGCTTGGAGATTCGTGGCGCCGGGCTGTAGCAATAGCTGCCAGACCACCATCACGGTGAACCCTGCGGCCTCGGCGAACGCCGGCGGCCCGTACACGGCGTGCGGCACTTCGGCGGTGAGCATCAGCGCCACGGCCAGCGGTGCTGGTTCTTGGAGCGGCGGATTGGGCACTTACGGTAATGCGAGCAACGCCAGCACCACCTACTCGCCTGACCCGAGTGAGGTAGGGGGGGCGGTGACCCTGACTTGGACAACGAATGACCCAGATGGCGCGGGGCCGTGCACTTCTGTGGCAAGCAGCGCTACGCTGAACGTGAACACCCCGGCCACGGCGAATGCCGGTGGACCTTACGCGACCTGCGGCACCTCGGCGGTGAGTATCGCGGCCACCGCCAACGGCAGCGGTACCTGGAGTGGCGGCTTGGGCGGCTTCGCCAGCGCGGCCAGCACCAGCACCACCTACACACCCGATCCCAGCGAAGTGGGCGGCTCGGTGACGTTGACATGGACCACAAACGATCCTGATGGCGCGGGTCCGTGCACTTCCGTGGCAAGCAACGCCACCTTGAATGTGAACATCTGTGCCTGGTACAGCCAGAGCAGCGGCAACATCTCCGATCCCGTCTGGAGCGCATTCCCTGTGGGGACTCCAGGTCCGGCCACCTTCACCTCCGCGACGGACATGATCGTGCAGACAGGTGACTTGGTCACCAATACTTCACCAACGGTGGTGGTCGATGAACTGACCGTGGATGCCGGTGGCACGCTCGTGCTCGATGCGAACACGGTGCTCAACACGAATGGCAACGTCACCGTGAACGGCACGCTGACGGCCAATGACAACAGCGCCATGCTGATGAGCAGTACAGCGGCCCAGGCCGCATCCTTCGCAAGCACGACCAGCTTCTGGGACCTGAGCGTTGATGCGAACGTGAGCTGTACCGTGACGGGCGACTTGGAAGTGCGCGGTTCGCTCGACCTGCTGGACGGCAACTTCGACTGCACGGGCAACCAGGTGACGCTCACCAGCAGCGCCACGCAGACGGGCCGACTGGGCCCTGTAGGG
>CAZFBP010000295.1:0-4058 GCA_964517255.1 uncultured Chryseobacterium sp. | reverse complement strand
AGCACGTGGATCTCCACGCTGGGCTGGCTGTCGCTGGCCGTGCTGAAGGTCTCGCTCTTCTTGGTGGGGATCGTGGTGTTGGACTCGATGAGCTTGGTCATCACCCCGCCCATGGTCTCGATGCCGAGGCTCAGCGGGGTCACGTCGAGCAGGAGCACGTCCTTGACATCACCGGTGAGCACGCCGCCCTGGATCGCGGCGCCCACGGCCACCACTTCATCGGGGTTCACGCCCTTGCTGGGCTCTTTGCCGAAGAACTTCTTCACGGCATCCTGGATGGCCGGGATGCGGGTGCTGCCGCCCACGAGGATCACCTCGTCGATGTCGGTGGTCTTGAGGCCGGCGTTCTTCAGCGCGCTCTCGCACGGGGCGATGGTGCGCTTGATGAGGCTGTCGGCGAGCTGCTCGAATTTGGCGCGGGTGAGGCTGCGCACCAAGTGCTGCGGGATGCCGTCCACCGGCATGATGTAGGGCAGGTTGATTTCGCTGCTCGTGGTGGAACTCAGCTCGATCTTGGCTTTCTCGGCGGCTTCCTTCAGGCGCTGCAGGGCCATGGGGTCCTTGCGCAGGTCGATGCTGAATTGGCCCTTGAACTCGTCGGCCAGCCAGTCGATGATCACCTGGTCGAAATCGTCGCCGCCGAGGTGCGTGTCGCCGTCGGTGCTCTTCACCTCGAAGACGCCGTCGCCCAGTTCGAGCACGCTCACGTCGTGGGTGCCGCCGCCGCAGTCGAACACCACGATCTTCTGGTCCTTGTGCTTCTTGTCGAGGCCATAGGCCAGGGCTGCCGCCGTGGGCTCGTTGATGATGCGTCGAACCTTGAGGCCCGCGATCTCGCCGGCCTCCTTGGTGGCCTGACGCTGCGCGTCGTTGAAGTAGGCGGGCACGGTGATCACCGCCTCGCTCACCGCAGTGCCCAGGTAGTCCTCGGCGGTCTTCTTCATCTTCTGCAGGATCATGGCGCTGATCTCCTGCGGGGTGTACTCGCGGTCGCCGATGGCTACGCGCGGCATGCCGTTGCTGCCACGGTTCACCGTGTAGGGCACGCGGGCGATCTCCTTGGCGTCCTCCTCATAGGTGTTGCCCATGAAGCGCTTGATGGAGTAAATGGTGTTCTTCGGGTTGGTGATGGCCTGGCGCTTGGCGGGGTCGCCCACTTTGCGTTCGCCGCCCTCGATGAAGGCCACGATGCTGGGCGTGGTGCGCTTGCCTTCGCTGTTGGCGATGACGACGGGCTCGTTGCCCTCCATGACGGACACGCAGCTATTGGTCGTGCCCAGGTCGATGCCGATGATCTTGCTCATGCGTTCGCGCCGTTGCCCGGCGCCGGTGTTGTGTTGAGGATTGAATCTGTTGGGCCTTGCCTATCGGCAGGCAGCGGCGGCGGGATCAACCACCATGCCGCCGGGCGGAACCATCTGAATCCTGCCAAGCGGCGTGGGCCGAGGTCGGTTCCGGCCAGCTTGCGCTGACAGCTTGGCACTTCACGGACAGGGGAAGGCGTCCTGCGGCGAGCAGAAATGCAGGTCGCCGGTATAAGGCCCGTCAATCAGGTGGCTGAAGGAGGAAGTGCTGAGGCGCTTGCCACGCGTGGTCTTGGTGTAGCGGCTGCCCCACACGCCAATGGCGTTCTCCAGGTTGCTGTAGGCGGGCCTGTCGTTCACGATGCCCGTGACCGGCTCGGTGAGCGTGAGGTACACATGGAAGTCCTCATTGGCCACGGTCACCGGGAAATCGAGGCCGCGGAAGATCCGCTTGCTCACGTTCTGCCAGCCCGATTCGGACTTGATGCGCGCGGACACCGTGTTGTAGAACGATTCGCCCGTGAGGCGGATGCTCATCTCCTCATTATCAGTAGCCGACACGCGAGTGCCAATGACCTGCCGGATGGACTTTTGCAAGGTATCGGTCCCGGTGACCTCGTCATAGCGCAGTACCCAGCTCACCTCGAAGCGCTTGCAGTCGGCGCGGGCGATCCAGTTGTACTCGTAGTCGGCGTAGTTGGTGCCGGCGGCATTGCGCAGCCCCACCCGTGCGGGGTTCTGCACGGTGTCCGCGTCCACGGCATCCACGTTGAAATTGTTCGTGATCGGGGTGACGGCGCTCACCTCCTTGCCGTTGATCCTCAACTTCAGCCGGTACTGGTCATCCTGCCAGAGGTACATGCGGATGCCCGCCGTGTTCGGTGGCGGGGGAATCTGCTGCGCGAAGGTGGAATTGAAGTAATAGAGCTTCTGCGTCGGCCCGTAAAAGGTGCCCGGCTCGCGGTTCTCCACGATGGTGTCGTTGAGGGGGAAGGAGTCGAGCACGTTCCCGAATTCGTCCTCGCGGTACACCTTGGCGAAGGTGATGGCCTCATCGGGGTACTCGCTCGAGTCGCGCACCTGCGCCATCACCAGCGCATCGCCCTCGCCGAGGAAGGCCTTGTTGATCTTCACGAAGTGGATGGAGTCGCGCTGGTTCAGCAGGCCATACACGACGGTGATATCCTTGTAGGGCTCGTTGATGTCGAGCTCAGTGCTGCACGAGGCGAGGAGGGAAGCGGCCAGGAGCGCGACGGGAAGTGTACGGTGCATGCGATTTCCTTGGAAGGCGGCCAAAGATAGACGGGCTGTTCGCCCGTGACCTGCTCCTTGACCAACGGCGGCTTGGGACCGGTAAGCGGCTGCTTCTAGCTTTACCCCCATGAGCACCGGAACCGCCGACGCCAAGCGCGTCACCACGCACACCTTGCTGGAGATGAAGGCCGCCGGGGTGCCCATCGCCATGCTCACCGCCTACGATTACTCGCTGGCCCGCCTGGTGGATGGCGCCGGCATCGATGTGATCCTCGTGGGCGACAGCGCCAGCAACGTGATGGCCGGGCACGAGACCACCCTGCCCATCACTCTGGACCAGATGATCTACCACGCCAGCGCGGTGGTGCGGGGCTGCCAGCGGGCGCTCATCGTAGTGGATCTGCCCTTCGGCACCTACCAGGGCAACAGCAAGGGCGCGCTCAATAGCGCCATCCGCATCATGAAGGAGAGCGGCGCGCATGCCGTGAAGCTCGAGGGCGGCCGCGAGGTGATCGGATCCATCGAGCGCATCCTCACGGCGGGCATCCCGGTCATGGGCCATCTCGGCCTCACGCCGCAGAGCATCTACAAGTTCGGCACCTACGTGGTGCGCGCCAAGGAGGAAACGGAAGCCGCGCGCCTGCGCGAGGATGCCAAGCTGCTGGAAGAATCCGGATGCTTCGCCTTGGTGCTCGAGAAGATCCCGGCCAAGCTGGCCGAGGAGGTTGCGAGAAGCGTGAGCATCCCTGTGATCGGCATCGGCGCGGGCAAGAAGGTGGATGGCCAAGTGCTGGTGCTGCACGACATGCTCGGCATCAACAAGGAATTCAATCCGCGCTTCCTCCGCCGCTACGCCGACCTGCACGCCGTGATCACGGGCGCCGTTGGCGGTTACGTGCGCGATGTGCGCGCGAAGGATTTCCCCAGCGCGAAGGAGCAGTATTGATGGATTCGCCAACGGTGCTATTGGAGGATGCGCACCTGCTCGTGGTGGGCAAGCCCGCTGGCATGCCCGTGCAAAGCGACCCCACCGGCGATGAGGACCTGTTGACCTGGCTGCGCCGTGAGAGGAAGGAGCAGGAACTCGAGTTGGCGCACCGCATCGATCGGCCCGTGAGCGGCTTGGTGTTGCTGGCACGAACAGCCGAAGCCATTGGCGCGTTGCAGGCGCTCTTCCGAGAGCGGCGCATCGAGAAGCGCTATTGGGCCATCGTGGAAGGACGCGTGGAAGAGACGCCGACTGAATTGCGTCACCGCCTTGTGCACGACGCGCGCAGCCACAAGGCGATCATCTCGAAGGCTGCGGAGGGCGAAGAAGCGTGCACGCGTGTGCGGCTCCTTGCGCAAGGCGATCGATACGCGCTGGTGGAATGCGCGCCGCAGGGTGGCGCCTTCCACCAGATCCGCGCGCAGCTCGCCGCATGGGGCCACGCCATCATGGGCGATGTGAAGTACGGCGCGCGCCGCGCGATGAAGGATCGCAGCATTGGCTTGCACGCG
>CAZFBP010000294.1:0-4063 GCA_964517255.1 uncultured Chryseobacterium sp. | reverse complement strand
TCGCGCGGGCATTCGATGAGCTTCACCTTCTCCATGCTGCGAAAGACTGGTTGATGCGATTCACCAAGGATGGCCCTTCGTACACCAGCCCCGTGTACACCTGCACGAGGTCGGCGCCGGCCTCGAGCTTCTCTCGCGCCGCCTCCCACGAATCGATTCCGCCCACGCCGATGATGACGAACGGCTTGGGCAAACGCTCGCGCAGGTAACGGATCACCTCGGTGCTTCGCGCACGCACCGGTGCACCGCTGAGGCCACCAGCGCCCATGGACTTCACTGTCGCCCCATCCGTGACCAAGCCATCGCGCGAGACCGTCGTGTTCGTAGCGATCACTCCTGCGATGCCGCTCTCCTTCACCACGCTCACGATGTCATCGAGCTGGCCATCGGTGAGGTCAGGGGCGATCTTGAGGAGGATGGGCTTGGAAGGTTGGGAGGTTGAGGGGTTGGGGGTTGAAGGTCGAATGCTCCTCTCCTTCAGTGCCACGAGAATCCGCAGCAACGGCCCTTTCTCCTGCAAAGCGCGCAGGCCGGGCGTGTTGGGGCTGCTCACGTTCACCACGAAGTAGTCCACCATGGGATGCAGCGCATCGAAGCAGGCGATGTAGTCGTCGATGGCCCGCTCATTCGGCGTGTCCTTGTTCTTGCCGATGTTGCCGCCTACGATGATGCCGGGCTCTCGCTCGCGCAGGCGCTGCACCGCAGCACGCACGCCGCCGTTGTTGAAGCCCATGCGGTTGATGAGCGCGCGGTCGGCCTTCAGCCTGAACAAGCGCGGCTGCGGATTGCCCGGCTGCGGCTTGGGCGTGAGCGTGCCCACCTCGATGAAACCGAAGCCGATGCGGGCCAGTGCCTCCACATGCCTGGCGTCCTTGTCCATGCCGGCGGCTAGGCCCACGGGCGATGGGAAGCGCAGGCCCATCACCTCCATCACTGCTGCGCGCGGGGGCCTGGCGCCGCCCACGAGCGCGAGCAGGCCCGGAATGCGCGATGCGATGCCCAGCAGACGGAAGGTGAGATGATGCGCGCGCTCGGGAGGCAGCAGGAAGAGCAGCGGCCGGAGCAGCGCGTACATGCGTGATTCCGTGCTAGTCTAAACGAGTGAATCGATCCAGGCCACGCAAGAACACGTCGAAGCTGGCGGAGCGTGAACCAGTCAAGCTGATGAACCGGCCCATTTGGCGCCCACCGCTGACTTTCTGGAACACCGGCAACTCGCGACGAATCTCGTCGAACGGGTTCCCCAAGCTGTCCGGGTCACGGTACTTCGCCTTGCGGTCTAGCCTTGCTAAGGTCGGCCTGCCAAAGGCCCGGGCCACTCCCCCCCAATCGCCTGCATACCACGATTCCAGCTGTCGGCAGGCTATTCTGACGAGGACATCTCGACGGCCGGCTTCGACGCATAACGCACGCAATTCTGATTTCAGCAAACTGCAATCAGCACTGTCCTGGTCCCGCAGAATCACAAGCCGGTCCGAGTTCCTCATCCAAGAACGCAGCTTTCGCGGAAGCTCCTTGTGCATATCCTGCTTCCCCTCAAATACGACGAAGACCATTGTCCATCCAGGCGGCAGCAC
Organism: uncultured Chryseobacterium sp.; assembly: GCA_964517255.1. Taxonomy (GTDB): domain Bacteria; phylum Bacteroidota; class Bacteroidia; order Flavobacteriales_F; family PHOS-HE28; genus PHOS-HE28. The sequence continues at coordinate 2,486 of CAZFBP010000294.1, read as the reverse complement.
ACGCGGAAGCAAAGTCTCCAGGAAAGCCTTTGCGGATAGTTCTTCCAGAAAGAAAACGACACGGGGCGACGGCTCCTCCTGATTCATAGGTCCAAACAATCACGGGTTCGCGCCAGCCATCAAGCCTTGTTTCCATAGGTAACCCATCTGATCCCCGTCTTTCATGAAAACAGCAATCTGCTCATCATCGGCAGCACGCTTGATGTCCGTGTAACCGTTCCGCTTGACGAGCCAGTACACTTCGTCCAGTTCAGCAGCATTCAAGAAATCTGGGGAGTGAGTGGATACCAGAACCTGCCCGCCCCGATCGGCATAGGCACGAAACTCTTCGGCTAGCTCAGCGAGAAGCGAAGGGTATAGCTGGTTCTCCGGTTCCTCAACGCAGAGCAAGGGATGAGGCGAAGGGTCCAAGAGTAGGACCAGGTACGCCAGCATCTTTATAGTCCCATCAGAGACGTGTCGCGCCAGAAAGGGATCCTCGAAGGAGCCGTCCTGGAACTTCAGCAACACACGCCCCTCCTCGGTCGTCTTCGATTCCACATGGGTAATGCCAGGGACACGCTGCTTCAGCTTCTCCTTCACCTCCTCAAGGACCTCGGGATGGCTCTTGGCGAGGTACTCGATGACCAGCGAGAGATTCTCGCCTTCACGCGAAAGGTGCTCCGCGTAACCTGCCTCCTGCTCAGGCCTCGCACGGCTGATATGGAAGTCGCTCAAGTGCCAGCGCTCGATTAGTTTACCAATCTCCATGGCGGCTGGGAACCGCTCGAACTGTGCCAGGCTCTTAATCGCAAGCAAATCAGGGCTGCGGAGCGTCTCCTCCTCCCGGCTCAGGCTTTTCTCATCGGCAACAGTATCGCGCTCATTCGTCACGGCATAACCTCTTCCCCTGCTGAAATCCAAGAAATGCCATGGCTTGCCCCAGCTGCCACGCCTGTACTTGAGGACCTCGCGCTCCACCACAGCCCGCCCATCCACGTCATCGATATGCAGCTCATAGGTGATGATATTGGAACGGCCCTCTTGGACAGATGCACGAATCTTCAATTCTATCTCGATCGGTCCGGTGGAATTGCGGCTTTGCACTTCCTGAAATCCTTTGCTGCCACCAAGCTTCGCTAATGCGGCCGTCACATTCGTCTGCATCGCATCGCGTAAGAATCCGAACACGGAGAAGAGCGTACTCTTCCCGGTACCATTCGCACCAAGGAATATAGCAAACCGCGGCAGCTCGCGGAGCTCAATTTCCTTGAACGCGCGGAAATTCTTCAATCGGAGGCCGACAATCTGCATGGGCGGAAGGTATGATGCGCGCGCTCGGGAGGCAGCAGGAAGAGCAGCGGCCGGAGCAGCGCGTACATGCCGGCGGTCGGTCAGCGGATTGATTCAGCCGGCAACAGCTCGAACGATTCCCACTCGCCCTGGTCGGCACGGTCAGTAACGATGCACAGCGGGCAAGCCGCGCTCTCCGCCAGTTCAGCAGCGAAATACTTGCCTGCTGCTGTCCGGATGGCCACTTTCCCGTTCGCCAGATCAATCAACTCGAACCGTTCTCCATCACCGATGGAATCGCGTTCGGCCACCGCTTGGAACGGTCCATCCTGGACGGCCGTCACGTACTTGCCGTTGCTGGCACGAAGCGCGCAGTGCGTGCTATCAAGTTCAATCAGCGTGAAGCGCTCCCAATCGCCCACGCTCTCCCGGTTCGCCATCAGTCCGCCCAAACGCGCGATGCCCTCGGCCTGGTCCGCGCACACGTACTTGCCGTTGCTGGCGCGAATGGCAACGCTCCTCGACTGCTCTGTCGGGGCTGCGCCCGGCTCTTCAACCGGCTGATCGGCTGTGCGCCCAGGGCCACAGGCCACGAGGGCGAGAAGAAGGGCGCTCAAGGCCCCATGTGGGATACGGATGGTGTTGATGTTCATGGCCGCAAAGGTGCACCACGGCCCGTAACCCTGCCGATACCTTCGCGCTCTTTCGCATGCCCTTCAACCTCATCAGCGAATTCACGCCCACCGGCGATCAGCCGGAGGCCATCCGGCAATTGGTGGAAGGACTGCGTGAAGGCGTGCCAGCACAGACGCTCCTTGGCGTGACAGGCTCCGGCAAGACCTTCACCGTGGCCAATGTGATCGCGCAGGTGGACCGCCCCACCTTGGTGCTGAGCCACAACAAGACCCTCGCGGCCCAGCTCTACGGCGAGTTCAAGCACTTCTTCCCCAACGACCGGGTAGAGTACTTCGTGAGCTACTACGACTACTACCAGCCCGAGGCCTACCTGCCCACCACCAATACTTACATCGAGAAGGACCTTTCGGTGAACGACGAGATCGAGAAGCTGCGCCTGAGCGCGAGCAGCGCCCTGTTGAGCGGGCGTCGCAACGTGATCGTGGTGGCCAGCGTGAGCTGCATCTACGGCATCGGCAACCCAGCGGAGTTCAAGCACAGCGTGGTGGAGCTGCACCGTGGCATCAAGGTGAGCCGCA
>CAZFBP010000293.1:0-4076 GCA_964517255.1 uncultured Chryseobacterium sp. | reverse complement strand
GCCGGGCCTTCAGCCCGGCGCGCATCGTTTCCGGTGCACGGCATCTTCGTCGCGCCGCGCACGCGCGCGCCCACTTCACGCATGGAAGCCAATCCGCTGCTCTCGCCCAGCGCGCTGCCCTTCGAGGCGCCGCCCTTCAACCAGATCGCCGACGCGCACTTCCAGCCCGCCATGGAGGAGGGCATGCGCAGGCACCGCGCCGAGATCGAGGCCATCGCCGCCAGCGCCTCGGCCGCCACCTTCGAGAACACCATCGTGGCCATGGAGCGCTGCGGGCAGGACCTGGGGCGCGCGTGCAGCGCGTTCTACAACATCGCCGGCGCCGCCACCAACGAGACGTTGCAGGCCATCAAGGCCGAGATGGCCCCGCGCCTCGCCGCGCACAACGACGCCATCACGCTCGATGCACGGCTCTTCGCGCGCGTGAAGGCGGTGCACGATGCGCGCGGCTCGCTCGGCCTCGTTGCCGTTGACGCGCGCCTGCTGGAGCGCTGCTACACGCGCTTCGTGCGCGCCGGCGCCCTGCTCGATGCCAGCGGCAAGGAGCGCATGACGCGGCTCAATGAGGAAGAGGCGAGGCTCGTGGCGCGCTTCGAGGAGAACATCCTGAAGGAGCGCACGGACATGGCCATCGTTGCGGACGACGCGAAGCAACTGGCCGGCCTGGGCCCCGAATCGATTGAAGCTGCGGCATTGGCGGCGAAGGAGAAAGGACTTGATGGGCGCTGGCTCCTCGACCTGCGCAACACCACCACGCAGCCCGTGCTCGCCGAGCTGGAGGACCGCGCGCTGCGCGAGCGCATCCTGCGCGCATCGCTGGCGCGCAACGGGCGCGGGAATGCTTGGGACAACAGCGCGTTGATCGCACGCCTGGCACAGTTACGCGCGCAGAAGGCGCGGCTGCTGGGCTTCGTCACCTGGGCGCACTACGTGATGGACGACCAGATGGCGAAGAGCCCCGCGAACGCGATGGAGCTGATGGGCCGCATGGCGCCTGCCGCCGCCGCCAATGCACGGAAGGAGCTCGCCAAGCTCCAGTCCATCGCTGATGCGCAAGGCGCGGGCTTCGCGGTGCAGAGCTGGGATTGGGACTTCTTCGCCGAGCAGGTGCGCAAGGCCGACTTCGATTTCGACGAGGCCGGGGTGAGGCCCTACCTCGAGTTCGAGCGCGTGCTGCAGGATGGCGTCTTCTTCGCGGCGAACGTGCTCTTCGGCCTGCGGTTCACGGAGCGCTTCGACCTGCCCGTGTACCACCCGGACGTGCGCGTGTTCGACATCATCGACGCCGACGGCAGCGCCATCGGCCTCTGCTACGGCGACTACTTCGCGCGCGACAACAAGAACGGCGGCGCGTGGATGAGCACCTTCGTGGACCAGAGCGCATTGCTTGGCCAGCGGCCTGTGATCACGCAGGTGTGCAACTACACGAAGCCTTCGGCGGGCCAGCCCTGCCTGCTGAGCTGGGACGATGTGATCACCCTCTTCCACGAGTTCGGCCACGGACTGCACGGCATGCTCAGCGCGCAGAGGTACCCGCGTTTCAGCGGCACCGCCACCAGCACCGACTTCGTGGAGTTCCCCTCGCAGTTCAACGAGAATTGGGCGCTGGAGCCCCTCGTGCTCGAGCGTTACGCGCGCCACCACCGCACCGGTGCGCCCATGCCAGCCGCGCTCGCGGAGAAGCTGCGCAAAGCTCGCACCTTCAACCAGGGCTACCGCACCACGGAGTACCTGGCCTGCGCGCTGCTCGATTTGGAGTGGCACTCGCTCACCGCCGATGATCCGCTGGTCACGGACGTGGACGCGTTCGAGCAGGCCGCCCTCGCGAAGCATGGCCTCGCCATCGAGCAGGTGCCGCCGCGCTACCGTAGCCGCTACTTCAGCCACGCATGGACGGGCTACGCGGCCAACTACTACGCCTACCTCTGGAGTGAGGTGATGGATGCCGATGCCTACGCCTGGTTCATGGAGCACGGCGGCATGACGCGCGCCAATGGCGACCGCCTGCGCGCCACCGTGCTCAGCAGGGGCGGCAGCAAGCCGGAGGACCAGCTCTATCGCGACCTTGTGGGGCGCGACCCGCGCGTGGAGCCGCTGCTCGAGAAGCGCGGCATGGTGGGCTAGGCGCGGAGGCCCCAAAGCGCGGCCCGGCGCTCACTTCGAGCGTCGGCTTTGCCATGCTCACCAGAGGTGCACCGCCAACCATCCATCACCCGCCTGTAACCTCTTGCTAGCTTCCGCGACTCATTGACACCAAGCCGCCCCTGTGTCCACCGATCCGCGCTCCGAATTCATGCTGGCCTACCAGCCTTGCCATGAGCCCTTCGTGCGCTATTGCTCGGCGCTGGCCTACGGCAAGATGGATGTGCAGGACCTCATGCAGGACGTGCTCCTCGGCGCCTTCCAGCGCTTCGGCACCATCCGCAAGAAGGACGAGCTGCTCCACTACCTCATCCGCGCCGCGAAGAACCGCGCCATCAGCACCTGGCGCGTGCAGCGCCGCAACGCCGACGTGAGCGAGAAGCAGATGGCCCGCCTCAGGGAGCGCGGCGCCAGCGCCGAGACCTTGCTCGATGCGCAGCTGCTCTACGGCGCCATCGACAAGCTCCCCGCCGACCAGCGCGATGCCCTCGTGCTCTTCGAGGTGAGCGGCCTGAGCATGGCCGAGATCGCCGTGATCCACAACAGCACCGAGGGCGCCGTGAAAGTGCGCGTGAGCCGCGCCCGCGCCGCCGTGCGAACCATGTTGCAGGGACGCGCCAGGCCGACGCACGCCGGCATGCTCCACACCCTCACCAGCTTCATGCTATGACCACGCCCAACGATAACGATAAGGCCCTCGGTCTGCTGCGCGCGCTGCCGGCCGAGGTGAGCCTCGAGCAGGTGAGCCAGATGGTCATCGCCTTCCCACTCGTTGGCGCCACCGCCGCGTGGCTCGCCTGGACCAAGCTCCACATCAACACCATCATCATGTCCACCACCGGTTCCATCATCGTAGGCAGCAGCATCTACCTCTTCAGCAGCGGCGGCCCTGCCCCGCGCGAGAAGGCCGCCGGCGTGCAAGAGCTGAGGCCTGTGGAAACGGAGATGCGGCAAGCCGCTGACCCCGCGCCTGCGACCGTGTTGGAATTGCCCGCGCCCAAGCCCGCACCAGTGCCACCATCGGCGCAGGCGCCGGCTTCCGCACCGTTCCAGGCACCGGAACCGATCTGCCAGACCGCCCCCGCTGAAGCCGAGGCGAAAGCGGCTCAGGAGGTCCTCGACCCGCTCGTGGCTTCCATGCACGGCGGCGCGGCGCGACCGGTGATCGCCGTAACGCCCGCCGCGGTGCCGCGCGCATGCGATTACACCCGCAGCTTCGAGCTCAAGGCCTTCCAGACCGTCTCGCTCGTCTCCAGCTTCGACGTGCGTGTTCAGGAAGGCGACTTCCAAGTAGTGGCCACCGGCGACGAGAAGGCCGTGCAGCGCGTGCGCGTGTCCGTGAAGGACGATCGCCTCATCATCGACCAGGAGCCGACGCGCTCCCTCTGGAATGGCTGGGAGGAATCGGTGAGCGTGCTGGTCACCATGCCGTTGCTGAAGCGCGCCGAAGTGCTCGGCTCCGGCGACCTGGTGGTCGGCGCCTTCAGGCGCGCGGAAGACCTCACGCTGAATGTGCAGGGCTCCGGCGACCTGCAGCTGGAAGCGATGCACGAGGTTGGCGCGCTCACCATCAGTCTCGAAGGCTCCGGCGATGTGGTCGTGGAGGAAGTGAAGGTGAGCGGCGCTACCACCATCCGCCTCAACGGCAGCGGCGATGTGCGCCTGGCGGGCCGCACCAACGGCATCGACATCGGTCTCGTGGGCTCGGGCGATGTGATGGCCGCTGAGATGCACGCCGCCACCGCCAAGGTGCGCCTGGTGGGCTCGGGCGATGTGAGCGTGAGCAGTGAAGGCCCCATCGACCAGCGCGTGCTAGGCTCCGGCGAGGTGCATGTATCCGGGAGCCCCGGCGGCAAAGGGCCACGAGGGGTTGGCGCACAGGTCTATTGAGACTGCGAAGCCGATCGGTCTTGGCCGCCGGGCTCCTGGTTCCT
>CAZFBP010000292.1:0-4094 GCA_964517255.1 uncultured Chryseobacterium sp. | reverse complement strand
CTGCACGTAGCCGGCGAGGCGGACGATCAGTTGGCGCAGATGCTGATGCGCCGTGTTGCGCGCGAGCAGGTCGAGGCGACCGCCGTTCGAGGAATGGACTTCTGAAGCGCGCTCCAGCGCATCGCAGGCCTCGGCCACTTCGGCCAGCGAGGGGAAGGGGTCGGGAAAGGCGGGGTTGCTGGTCATCCGGGCCACGAGCGTGCGGCCTTTCTCCACCAGCAGCGGAGAGGGAACGCGCTTGGTTCCGTGGCAGACTTTGGCGATTCGGGTGTACATGGTCGTGGGCCTTCCCGGCGTGTTTGCGTGATCGGGCGCTTCAACGAGCGCCCGGTGCTACGGGTTCCTCGCACATGCAGGAGGTCGTAGTGCGCACGCCGACGCCATCCAGGGTTTGCCGCGCGAGGAGGGAGCGTGGCGACTGGATCGTATAGTGAGGTGGCCCGGCCGTGCTGTGCGGCAGGACGGTTTTGGTCAGTGGCTGTCCTGCGGTTCGGCCACGTGATGTGCCAAGCCGCGGTCGCGGTGCCTGCATGTTGCCCGGCCTTCCATGCGGACGGTGCGCTTGTCCCATCGTGCACGTGCGCCTTGCAACTGTGAGACGCCATGGTCCCAACGTGCGGATGAGCCATGCAACTGTGAGACGCCATTGTCCCAACGCGCACCTACGCCTTGCAGCTGTGAGACGCCATGGTCCCAACGTGCGGATGAGCCATGCAACTGCGAGGCACCATCGCCCCAACGTGCACGTGCGCCTTGCAGCTGTGAGACGCCATTGTCCCAACGTGCGGATGAGCCTTGCAACTGCGAGGCACCAGCGTCCCAACGTGCGGATGAGTGAACAAGGTGCGTGGCGCGGCTGTCCCAGCGTACGGTTGGGCGATCAAGGTGCGTGGCTGAATGATCCGTGCGTGCAGCACCGTTGTCCACCTATGCAGTTGCGAGAACAGGTGGGGTGCGATGGCTGTCCGGGCATGCGGCTGAGTGAGCAAGTCGGATATCGCCGACGACACGGAATGCGGCACCGTGGCCGAGCTGCCTGGCTTCACGTTGCCAGCGTGCGGCGGAGCAAGCTGGTGCGCGATGCCGGGTCGCGACCGGCATGACAAGACCTTTCGGCTCGTGTCCACAAGCGCGTCGAGGCTGCTTCCAGGCTCATGCACTCCTTGATCGGTCCACAGCGTTGGCGTTCACCTCGTCGATGATGTCGATCACGCGGTCCAGGTCGCGCTCCTCGAAGACCCCGAAGACGCCCTGGTCATTCACTTCAGTGAAAGGCGCCTCGGCCAGCATGCGTTTGTCGATGACACCGTTCACCGTGAGATGCTGGATGATGAGGTCGATGAAGCGGATCTGGTCCGCACGCAAGTTCGCGCGGCCCAGGAACTCGCTGAAGGCCGTGCGTGCCGCGGTCATGTCCAGGCCGATGATGTGGCGCACGAAGACGCCCAATGGCTCCGGATGCTCAAGCTCCTCCATCAAGGCCTGCTTGGTGCCGCGCTCGTCGCCATCGAAGAGCAGCCGTTCCAGTTCAGACAGCTCGGCAGCGGTGATGGGCTCGTTGGTGTGCAGCTTGTGGATGGTGAGGTGATGCTTGTGCTGGCGGATGAACTGCTCCACTTTCAGGCGGTAGTTCTTCATCGCATAGCCGCCCGGGAGGTCGGCGCGCTGCTCGCCCAGGTTCACCACGGCGTCCTTCAACTCGGTGTACACCGGGTTGCGCGCGTCCTTCTGGATCAAGCGCACCAGATCGCGCAATTCGTTGCGGGTGAACTCCAGGGCTTGCAGGCCGAAGGTGTCGCGGCGCTTGCGCGGATCATCGGCAACGGAGAGCACGGCCTGAATGGCGGGCCACTTGGCCTGCACGGCGGGTATGTTGGCCATGCGGCCCAGGCTGTCGGCGGTGCGGAACAACTGGTTGAAGAGGCGGTCCTCTTCGGGCGCCTGCTCGGCCACCGCCAGTTGCAGGTTGAGCATGAGCAGGTCGAAGCGCTTGGCCATTTCATCCGCTCCGGGCACCTCCACCAAGGGTGCGAGCGTGCTGAAGAGATCGGTCAGCTGCAGGGGCGTTAGCGCGTTCCAGGCAGCGCGTTCCTTGTAGCGGTCCACCACGCCCTTGGCACCGCGCACCATCACGGTATTACGGCGGTCCCACAAGGGCAGCACCCAGCCATGCGCGCGATCCAGCAGCGCGATGCGCAACTCATGCAGCTCCTTGTTCTCGCGGAAAGCCGCTGCGGCCAGTACCTCTGAGAGCCTGACCGTGGCTTCGAAGAGGCGTTCGCTCAGGCTGCGTGGGCGTTCGCTCGGCAGGCCGTCGGGCTTCAGGTCGAAGAAGCTGTAGTTGCGGCAGAAGTCGAAGATGCGGAAGTGGGTCTTGTGCGCACCGGGGCCGAAGAGGTCCGGGCAGAGGCGCGTGCCGCGCCCCACCATCTGCCAGAACTTGGCCTTGCTGTACACAGGCTTGAAGAAGACCAGGTTCACCACCTCTTCCACATCGATGCCCGTGTCGAGCATGTCCACGCTCACGGCGATCTGCGGATGGAGGCCGGGATCGCTGAACCGGTCGATCAGGTCCTGCGCATAGCGCTCCTCGTTGTCGATCACGGCCAGGTAGTGGCCGGCGAAATGCGGGAAGTGCTTCTCGAAGCGCTCGCGGATGGCCAGCGCGTGCAGGTGGTTGCGCGCGAAGACGATGGTCTTGCCGAGTTTCTCGCCGCCCTCCACCATGATGCCGTGCGTCATCAGGTGCTGCAGCATGGCATCGATGGTGGGGCCGTTGAAGAGCCAGTCGTTGATGGCCTGCGCCCCGATCTCGTCAGGCACGTTGCCCTGGTCGTCGCGGAAGGTCTCCTCGTAGTGCTGCTGGTCGCTGGCGTTGAGGTCCGCGTACTTGATGCCGCGTTGCACGAAGCCCAGGTCCACCTCCTGCCCCTGAGGCGGCACTAGGAAGCCGTCTTTCACGGCCTGGTCGAGCTCGTAGTAGTGCGTGGGGTTGTGCTCGGGGCAATCGAACAGCGCGTAGGTGTCTCGGTCGCCTTCGGCATGGGGCGTTGCCGTGAGGCCCACCAGCAGGCTGTCGAAGTAGTTGAAGATCGCCTTGTACCGCTGGTACACGCTGCGGTGCGCTTCGTCCACGATCACCAGGTCGAAGTGGCCCGTGCTGAAGGTCTTCGCATCGTCATTGCGGCTCTGGTCGATGCGGTTGAGCATCGTTGGGTAGGTGCTGAACACGATGCGCGCGCTTTCATCGTAGCGTCCCTTGGTGAGGTCGCAGGTGGTCACGTTCGGCAGCTGCTTCACGAAGGCGCGCTGCGCCTGTGTCACCAGCGCATTGCGGTCGGCGAGGAAGAGGGCGCGCTTCACCCAATTGCCTTTCATCAGCACGTCCACCAGTGCAGCGGCGGTGCGGGTCTTGCCGCTGCCGGTGGCCATCACCAGCAGCGCGCGGCGGCGCTTGCCGCGCAGCTGCCCTTCGTGCTCGGTCACGAAGGCTTCGGCTATGCGCTGGATGGCTTCGCGCTGGTAGTAGCGCCCGGCGATGCTCGCGTCCACGGGCAGGTTTCGGATATCGACCCGCGTGCGTCGCCGGTCCACCGCGCGTTGGAGCTCTTCGCGGGTGTAAAGGCCCTGCACCGGACGCGGCGAGCTGAAGGTGCCGTCCCAGATCCAGCTCTCGAAACCGTTGGTGTAGAAGATCACCGGTCGCTGGCCGGTCATGGTTTCGAGGCAATCGGCGTAGAGGCCCGCCTGCACGCGGCCCTTCTCCGCGTCCACCGTGGTACGCTTGGCCTCCACCACGGCCAATGGCTTGCCATCGGCGCCCCAGAGCACATAGTCCACTGCGCCGTTGCCGTTCGGGTTGGTGCTCACCGGCATTCCGGTCACCGGGTACTCCGCGCAGTTCACGGCTTGCGGGTCCCAGCCCGCTTCGCGCAGCAGCTCATCAATGAAGAGCGTGCGCGTCTCCGCCTCGGTGTAGGGCGATATCGGCACGGGCAGCGCGCTGTTCTGCGCCTTGCGCGCTTGCACCTCAGCCAAGTGCGCGGCCTGTGCATCGCGTTCGCTCTCCAGCCGCAGGCGTTGCTCCTGTTCGC
>CAZFBP010000291.1:0-4096 GCA_964517255.1 uncultured Chryseobacterium sp. | reverse complement strand
GTGGTGTACGGCGTGCTCATGGCCGAGGCCATGGAGCCCTGGTTGCTGCGCACGGGCATGGGGCCGGTACCGGTGCTGGTTGCGCAAACCGTGCTCAGCACCCTGCTGATCCTGGTGGTGGCGGAGTTCCTGCCGAAGGCCCTCTTCCGGATCGATGCCAACCGCTCGCTCGCGCTCTTCGCGCTGCCGCTGGCGCTGCTCTACCTGGTGCTCTGGCTGCCCATGATGCTCTTCACCGGCCTGAGCGAGCTGGTGCTGCGCCTGTTCCGCATCCGTTCGCGGCCAGGGCAGATCGCCTTCGGCCGCATCGACCTCGATGAGTTCCTGCGCGAGATGGCCGGCGGCGATGCGCGCGAGCAGAAGCTCGACGCCGAGGTGGAGTACTTCCGCAACACCCTTGAGCTCAGCAGCATCAAGGCGCGCGAGATCATGGTGCCGCGCGCGCGCATGGAGGCCATTGACGCGGAGGACGGCGTGGAGGAATTGCACCGCCGCTTCGTGGAGACCGGCATGAGCAAATTGCTCGTCTTCAAGTCCGGCATCGACAACGTGATCGGCTACGTGCACGGCTACGAGCTCTTCCGCCATCCGCGCAGCATCCGCTCCGTGATGCGCCCGGTGAACTTCATCCCCGGCACCATGCCCGCCGATGAGGTGCTGCAGCTCTTCATCAAGCAGCGCAGCCACGTGGCCGTGGTGGTCGATGAGTTCGGCGGCACCGCCGGCATGCTCACCATGGAGGACGTGGTGGAGACCATCGTGGGTGATATCGAAGATGAGCACGATGCGCCGGAGGACGTGGAAGAGCGGGTGAGCGAGCACCAATTCCTCCTAAGCGGAAGGCTCGAAGCCGGCCGCATCCGCGAGCGCTTCAACCTGGCGCTGCCCGATGGCGACTACGATACGCTCGCGGGCTTCATCCTGCACCATACCGGCGACCTTCCGGAGCAAGGGCAGGTGATCGAGTTGCCGCCCTTCCGCTTCACCATCGTGCAGGTGGCGCACGGCCGCATCGACCTGGTGCGCCTCGAGGTCACCGATGCCGAGGCGGGCTACGCGCGCTGAGCACGCGCCTATCTTGCCGCGCGGTCATCCAGGCCCCAGAGGGGGAAGGAACCCGCGCGCATCATGGCCTTCGTCACGCAGCCCATCATCGACCGCATCCGCGATGGGATCGAGCACGGACGGGCACATACGGTGATCGCCGAACTGAGGGAGCACCACCCGGCCGACATCGCCGAGGTGCTGGATCACCTGCGCATCGAAGAGGCCGCGCTGGTGTACGAGGCGCTCGATGATGAGCTCGCCGCAGACGTCCTCGTGGAGCTGCCCGAGGACAAGCGCGAGGCCATCCTCGGCACCTACACCGGCAAGGAGATCGCCGAGGAGGTGATCGACCAGCTGGACAGCGACGATGCCGCCGACGTGATCGCCGACCTGCCCGAGGCGATGCAGGAAGAGGTGATGGCCAACATTGAGGACGCTGGCCAGCGCGAGGAGATCGCTGAGCTGCTCACCTACGACGAGAACACCGCCGGGGGCCTCATGGCCAAGGAGCTCGTGAAGGTGAACCTGGGCGGCAGCATGCTCGACTGCGTGCGCGCCCTGCGCGAGCACGGCGAGGACATCGACAACGTCTATCAGATCCACGTGGTGGACGACCATGGCAAGCTCATGGGCGCCATCCCTTTGAAGAAGCTGATCACCGTGAGCCTGCGCACGCCGGTAAGGGACGTGTACGACCCCGACACCGCGGTGGTGAGCGCGCACACCGATGCCGAGGAGGTGGCCCGCCTCATGGAGAAGTACAACCTGGCGGTGATGCCCGTGGTGGACGATCGCCAGCGCCTCGTGGGCCGCATCACGTTCGACGACGTGATGGACACCATCCGGAAGGAGGAGACCGAGGACGTGCAGAAGATGGCGGGAATGGGAGCGCTTGAGGACTCGTACATGAGCAGCTCGTGGCTGGAGATCGTGAAGAAGCGCGTGGGCTGGCTCATCATCCGAGCGCTCGCCCTGGGCGATGTGACCATCCGCGAGTGGTGGAGCGTGGTGAAGCGCGAGTTCAGCGTGGGGCTGATCCTCGGCAGCGTGCTCGGCATCATCGGTTTCCTGCGCGTGGCGGTGTGGAGCCAGTTCGTGGCCGTGTACGGCGAGCATTGGCTTGAAGTGGGACTCTCGGTCGGCATCTCATTGCTGGGCGTGGTGCTCTGGGGCAACCTCATCGGGTCGCTGTTCCCGCTCATCCTGAAACGCCTCGGCCGCGATCCGGCGGTCTCTTCGGCGCCCTTTGTCGCAACCGTGGTTGACGTCACCGGTTTGGTCATCTACTTCGGCATCGCCTCCATGCTCCTGGCGGGCACCATGATCTGACATGCGCATCGCGGTCATCGATTCGGTTCATCCCAGGCTCACCGAGCTGCTCACGCGCGCCGGGCATGAGCCGGTGATGCTCCATCAGGTTGACGACCATGGCCTCGCGCACGCGCTCGCGGGCATGCAGGGCATCGTGGTGCGCAGCCGCGCGTTGAGGGCTGATGTGCTTCAGCACATCGAAGGCTTGCGTTTCATCGGCCGCGTCGGCTCCGGCATGGAGAACATCGACACCGAGTGGTGCCGCAAGCAAGATGTGCGCGTGCTCAACAGCCCCGAGGGCAACCGCGATGGCGTGGGCGAGGCCTGCGTGATGATGCTGCTCGCGCTGATGAAGATGCTGGTGCGCGCCAACAATCAGGTGCATGCGGGCCTGTGGCTGCGCGAAGAGAACCGCGGCACCGACCTGCGCGGCAAGACCGTGGGCATCATCGGCTACGGCAACATGGGCAGCGCCTTCGCCGACAAGCTGCGCGGCTTCGGGGTGAAGGTGCTCGCGCACGACAAGTACCGCAGCGGATTCGAACGGACAGGAGTGACCGGGGCGGATCTGGAACGCGTGCTGCACGAGAGCGACGTGATCAGCCTTCACCTGCCGCTGAACGCCGAGACCCATCATTTCGCGGACCGCGATTTCTTCCTGCGCGTGGGCCGGCCCGTCTGGTTCCTCAACAGCTCGCGCGGCGCCGTGGTGCATACCGGAGCGCTGCTCGACGCCATCGATCATGGCCGTGTGATCGCCGCAGGGCTTGATGTGCTGGAATTCGAGCGGGCGGACCTCAGCGGACTCGATCCAACCATCGACCCGGCCACGCAACGCCGACTCTTCGGCCACGAGCGCGTGCTGCTCACACCGCACATCGCAGGCGTGACGCACGAAGGCAAACTGAAGATGGCTGAAGTGCTCGCTGATAAGATCATCCACGCTTTTCCCAATGGCCAAGGCTGAACGAATCCTCGGGGCATTGCTGCCGCTCGCCCTCTCCGCCTGCATGACAAGCACCTCCCGCAACGAAGCCCCTGAAGTGCATGGTCATCGCGGCTGTCGCGGCCTGCTGCCGGAGAACACGGTGCCCGCTTTCCTCAAGGCCGCCGAGCTCGGCGTCGATTGGCTCGAATTGGATGTGGTGATCAGCGCCGACGAGCAGGTGATCGTGTCGCACGAACCGTGGATGAGCCATGCGATCTGCACCGATGCGGAAGGCAAGGCCATTGCGGTGGAGAACGAGCGCGCGTTCAATCTCTTCCGCATGACGGCCGCCGAGATCCGAACCTTCGATTGCGGCGGCTTGGAGCATCCCGGCTTCCCGAAGCAGCAGCAACGCCGTGCATGCAAACCCACTTTGCGCGAAGTGGTGGAAGCGGTGGAGGAGGCCGTGCTCATGAACGGTGCGCAACCCGGCTTCACCATCGAGATCAAGAGCGACCCGGCCCTGTACGGAACGCATCAGCCCAAGCCCGCCGAGTTCGCGCGGCAGGTGCTCGAGACCATCGACTCGCTGGGCATCGCTGATCGGTGCATCATCCAATCCTTCGACCCCGCCGCGTTGATGGCAGCGCACGCCATCGCGCCGGACATCACCTACGCGCTGCTCGTGGAGAACACCGATGGGCTGGACATGAACCTGCAGCGCTTGACCTTCAAGCCCGCCATCTACAGCCCGCGCTTCGACCTGGCCGATGACGCGCTCATGCTCGAGCTGCGCCGCCGCGGCATGGC
>CAZFBP010000290.1:0-4131 GCA_964517255.1 uncultured Chryseobacterium sp. | reverse complement strand
TTTCTGGTGCCTCGCGTACATCGTGCCGCGCAAGAACCTCTTCATCTTCAACTTCGATCGCACGGTGACGACGCTCGGCGGCATGAGCGAAGTGCGGTTCCTTGAAGCGCTCTCCGGCATCGGGACACTGGAGCCCACGGCTGGCGCTGTGGCCGCGCCGGGCACCATCGGCGTGCTGACGCGCGGCGGCTGGCACGCGCTCACGCTCCGATCCGTCGGCACGGCGCGCGCCATGAGCGAGCGCCTCGACGCCGCGCGCCTCAGCGAGCTCGTGCTCGGCCCCGTGCTCGGCATCACCGACCTGCGCACCGATCAGCGCGTGCGCTTCGTGCCCGGCACCATGGGCACGGCGGAGCTCGACCGCATGGTCTCGTGCGGGGAAGCGGAAGCCGCCTTCCACCTGCACCCCGTGAGCTTCGAGCAGCTCAAGGCCGTGGCCGATGAAGGCGGCACCATGCCGCCGAAGAGCACCTACATCGAGCCGAAGCTGAGGAGCGGGATGCTGGTGTACTCGTTGGAAGAGGCATAGCCAGCGTCGCTGCCAGTGCCGATTCGCCATAGCGTCCGCCTTGTCCGACCTTCGCCCCGTGATCAGCGATCAAGCTCCTTTGGCCGAGCGCATGCGGCCGCGCACCTTGGATGAGGTGGTGGGGCAAGCGCACCTGATCGGTGAGCAAGGGGTACTGAGAAAAGCACTGGCGGGCGGCATGCTCCCGAGCCTGATCCTCTGGGGTCCGCCGGGCGTGGGCAAGACCACGCTCGCGCGCTTGATCGCGCAAGACCTGAAGCGTCCCTTCCACACGCTCAGCGCGGTGAGCAGCGGCGTGAAGGATGTGCGCGAGGTGATCGAGCAGGCCGGCGGAAGCGGCTTGTTCGCTCGCAGCGCCGTGCTCTTCATCGACGAGATCCACCGATTCAGCAAGGCGCAGCAGGACAGCTTGCTCGGCGCCGTGGAGAAAGGCACCATCACCCTCATCGGCGCCACCACCGAGAACCCCAGCTTCGAGGTGATCGGCGCGCTGCTCTCGCGCTGCCAGGTGTACGTGCTGGAGCCGCTGGCCGAAGAGCACCTGCTCGAGTTGCTGGATCGCGCCATGCGGCTTGATGCCGAGTTGAAGGACCGACGCATCGAATTGCGTGAGACACAGGCCCTGCTGCGCGCCAGCGGCGGCGATGCCCGTCGATTGCTGAACACCTTCGAGTTATGCGTGAAAGCGACGGCCGAGCCCGCCATCATCACCGATGCGCTGGTGCATGAGGTGGCGCGCACCACGGCGCGCTACGACAAGCAGGGCGAGCAGCACTACGACATCATCAGCGCCTTCATCAAGAGCATGCGCGGCAGCGACCCCAACGCGGCGGTGTACTGGCTGGCCCGCATGGTGGAAGGCGGAGAGGACCCGCTCTTCATCGCGCGCCGCATGGTGATCCTGGCCAGCGAGGACATCGGCAATGCCAATCCGAACGCGCTGCTCATGGCCACCACCACCATGCAGGCCGCGCAGATGATCGGCTGGCCGGAGAGCCGGATCATCCTGAGCCAATGCGCCGTCTATCTGGCCTGCTCGCCGAAGAGCAATGCGAGCTACATGGCCATTGGCGCCGCGCAGGCCGAGGTGCGGAAGAGCGGCGACCTGCCCGTGCCGCTGCACCTGCGCAACGCGCCCACCAAGCTCATGAAGGATCTGGGGTACGGCGCCAACTACAAGTACAGCCACGAGGGCGAGGGCAACTTCCTCGATCAGGAGTACCTGCCCGATGCGCTCAAGGGCAATGCCTTCTACCAGCCGGGACCGAACCCGCGCGAGCGCGAGCACGCCGAGCTGATCGCGCGCATCTGGAAAGGGAAGTACTGAAGTCGCGCTACCTGGCCCGCTCCTGCTCCATGAACCGCTGGTGCATGTCGTGGATGATGCCCAGGCTCACCATCAGGCCGCCGATGGCCTGCTCGAACATCTGCCAGACCACATCGGCCACCACGTGCACCATGCCGTGCTTCGCGAAGCTCATGCCCAGCACGAAGATCACCAGATAGACGAAGAAGCCCACCGCTGCGGAGAGCAGCATGGCCATGAACGGGAAGGCCTTCTTCAGGGAGATCCATTCGTACTGGACGGCCTTGTGGGTGAGGATGGTCTGCGCGAGGCCCAGCACCAGGTACACCACGGCGGCCAGTGCGAGGTAGAGCCAGTAGGGAACGGTGAGCTCCTGGAAATCACTGAGCACGATGCCGTGCCACACCCACGACAATCCGAACATCACCGCCGCCGAGAGCAGCCAGGGGAGAACGATGAAGCGTTTGAGCGGGAGCATGCGTCTTTCGCCAAGGGCAATGTTACGGCAAGGGCCCTTCGCCTGAGCTGACGATCGCAAGCCCTACATTGCCCACACATGCAGAACGATCGCGCACGCATGAGGTTTGCCTTCGCGCTGGCCGTAGCGGTGATGGCCGCCGCGCCCGGCTGCCGCAAGGTGAGCGAGAAGCCCACGTGGGACATCAACCTGCTCGCGCCCTTGGTGCGCACCACCTTCACCCTCCGCGACCTGCTGGCCGACTCGCTGATCCAGACCGATGCGCAGGGCGCCGTGACGCTCGTTTACAGCGGAACGCTCTTCGAGGTGGACCTGGACACCGTTCTCACCGCGCCTGACACCACCTTCACCTACAGCTACGCGCTCCCATTTCCAGGTCCGCTCGATTTCCCGCCAGGCGTCAACTTCTTCAATCAGGTGGACCTGCAGCGCTTCGACCTCGATGAACTGGCGCTGCGCGACCTGATCCTGCGCGAGGGGCGCCTGGAACTGCGCATGACCAACATGGTGCAGAGCCGGATCCTCGGCTCCATCCAGATCCCCGCCGCGCAGTTCGCCGACGGCGGCAACACCTTGCTCTCTGAGGCCGAGGCCGGCACGCCCGCCGCGCCCGCCGTGTCCGTCTCCTCGCGCGATCTGGCCGGCGCGCGCTTCGACCTGCGCGGCCCGCAGATGAATGCCGTGAACACCCTGCAGACCATCCTCGGCGCGCAGCTGGACCCCAACGGCCAGGGCGCCACCGTCACCGATCAGGACAGCCTGATCATCACGGCCAGCTACTTCGGCCTGGTGCCCGAGTACGCGCGCGGCTTCTTCGGGCAGCGCGAGGTGAGCGCCGGTCCAGACGAAGAGGAGCTCGGGCTCTTCGACGCGCTGGTGGGCGGCACGCTCGACCTGGACGAGGCCCACCTGGTGCTGAAGGTGACCAATGGCTTCGGCGTGGACCTGCAATTGCGCATGCACGAGTTGGTGGCGATCAACACGCGCACGGGCGTGAGCGTGCCCTTGCAGCACGCGCTCTTCAACGGGCCGCTCAACCTCACGCGCGCCATCGACCTCGGCACCGGCCCGCAGCCCACCACCATCACGCGCACCATCAGCACCGCCAACAGCAACATCACCAGTTTCATCGAGGCCCTGCCCGACCGCGCCCGCTACACCATCGACCTGAGCCTGAATCCGCTCGGCGACATCAGCAACGGCAACGACTTCCTCTACCACAGCAGCGAGCTGAAGGCCGACATCGACCTCGAGGTGCCGCTGCGCCTCATCGCCAACGAGCTCACGCTGCAGAGCATCAGCACGCCCAATCTGCCCGGCACGGCCAACGGACACGCGCTGCGCAGCGGAACGCTGAAGCTCTTCGCCACGAACGGATTCCCCATGAGCGCGCGAATCATCCTCGACCTCATCAACAGCGAGGGTGAAGCGGTGGCGAGCATCCCCGTGGATGGCACGGTGGCCTCAGGCGTGCTCGGGCCGAACGGCCTGGTGAGCCAGCGCGCCAATAGTGAGCTCAACGCGCAGCTCGATGAAGCGCTCGTGGGCCTGCTGTACTCCGGAACCCGCCTGCGCACGCGCGTGGCCTTCACCACTGTTGACCAGAGCCAGCACCTGCGCCTGCTCGACAGCTACGCGCTCGACCTGCAAGTGACCCTCGAAGCCAGCTACCTGGTGAACGGCGATGAGTAAGGCCGGGCTGACCTTCCTCCTCCTGTTGTTGTCCTGTGCGCTCAGCGCGCAGCATGCGCTTCCCGCCGATCCGCAGCGCGCGCGCCCTCCCGACCGCCTGCACGCGCTCCTCGCCGAGCATGACCG
>CAZFBP010000289.1:0-4131 GCA_964517255.1 uncultured Chryseobacterium sp. | reverse complement strand
TGGGCGCGAAAGACCCTCGCGGAGCCCGAAGGGCATTCTTGAGATGCGCTCTAGTACCGCAGACGGAAATGTTCCTTGGCTTGGCCTTCCCGGATGAACACGATCCCCATCCCGTACAAGTCGATGGTGACGGTGACGCGCGGATGCGCCTTGATGCGCTCCCACGCGCGCTCCATGCCGCTGCTCCAATGGATGTCGTCGAGCACGAAGGCCGTTGCGTCGTGCGCGCGCGTAAGGCATTGCTCGAAGTAAGCCACCGTGGGCTCTTCGGCATGGTGGCCATCGATGAAGGCGATGTCGATGGGGCTTGTGCGCTCCAAGGCCTCCGGCAGGTGGCGCTCGAAGCTGCCGAGAAGCGCGTGGATATTCATCTGGCGCAATTGCTCGAAGTGGTGCTGCGCGATGCGGAAGGTCTGCGGGCAGCCCTCGATGGTGGTCACCGTGCCGTTCTCGGCGCCTTGCGCGAGGTAGAGCGTGGTGATGCCGAAACAGGTGCCGAGCTCCAGCACCTTGCGCGCATCCATGGTGCGGGCCAGGCGGAACAGCAGCTGGGCGTGACGCGTGGGCTTCAAGCTCACGCGCGCCATGTCGGCCACGCGCCGCACGGGCCGGGCCATCACGCGCGACCCCGCGCCGAGGTCGTTCACGCGGATGGTCTGATCGCTGCGCAGCAGGTCATCGCGCAGCGCTTCGATGGGGGCGTGCTCGGGCAGCGGTGGTCGGGGCCGGAGCACCTGCTCGATCAGGTCGTACACGAATGGGCTGTGCACGCCATGCCGGGTGCTCGCCGTCACCAGGTGCGTGATCCAGCTGCTGATGCGGGCCGTTTCCATCGGTGGCCGAAAGTAGGCCCGTGCCTTGTACCACGTCCGGCGTGCGAGGCGCTTGGCCCACGGCCCTGTGTTGGTGCCGATCACACCGTGGTGCGCGCCGCGCCGAGCTCGATGCGTTCGGTGCAGAGGTCATGCTCCGCCGCATGCCTGTTGCTGGCCACCACCAGCGTGCGCCCATCGACATGCTCGCGCAGCAGTGCCCGGAACCACTCCGTGGCTTCGGCGTCGAGGTTGCTCGCCGGCTCATCGAGGAGCAGGAGCGGCGCGTCGGTGAGGATGGCCAGCGCGAGCTTGAGGCGTTGCTTCATGCCGCTGCTGAAATGCTGCACCGGCTTGCCGGGTGCGTGGTCCAGGTAGGCGATGCGGGCCAGCTCCGCCGCGCTCAATCCGCGCTTCAAGGGCTTAAAGCGCGTGTGGAAGGTGATGGCCTGCTGCAAGGAGAGTTCCTCGTAGAGGCCGAGGTAGGGCGCAGCGATGCTCACGTGCCGGTACACCGCGCCCTGCGCCACCACCGCTCCGCCCAACCGGTGCGTTACCTGGCCGGTGCTCGGCACCAGCGCGCCTGCGATCAATTGCAGCAAGGTGCTCTTGCCGCTTCCGTTGGGGCCGAGGATGGCGGTGCGACTGCCACTGGCGAGCTCATGGCTGAGCAGGTCGATCACGGTCTCGCGGCCGAAACGCTTGCTGACGTTCACGAGGGAGACCTGCATCGTCGTGGTCGCGATGCCGGGTCAGGCCCGGCATGAAAGAGCGGGCTACTCCGCCAGCCCGCGCATGATCCCCTTGGGGCTGTTGTTGATGAAGTCGATGATGATGCCGCGCTCGTGGCTGCGGGGCATGGCGATCACGCTCTGCACGGCGCGCTCCAGATTGGTGTTGCGCACGAAGATCTCGCGGTAGATGTCCTCGATGCGGGTGATCTGCTCATCGGTGTAGCCGCGGCGGCGCAGGCCCACCACGTTCACGCCCACGTAGCTCAGCGGCTCGCGCGCGGCCTTCACGAAGGGCGGCACGTTCTTGCGCACCAGGCTGGCGCCGGCGATGAAGCTGTGCGCGCCGATGTGGATGAACTGCTGCACCGCCACGTTGCCCTCGAGGATCGCCCAATCGTCGATGGTGACATGCCCGGCGAGGTTCACGCTGTTGGCGATCACCACATGGTCGCCCACGACGCAGTCGTGCGCCAGGTGCACGTAGGCCATCAGCAGGCAGTTGCGGCCCACGGCGGTCTTCAGGCGGTCGGCGGTGCCGCGGTTGATGGTGACGCACTCGCGGATGGTGGTGCCGTCGCCCACTTCGGCGGTGGTGCGCTCGCCGGCGAACTTCAAGTCCTGCGGGATGGCGCCGATCACCGCGCCGGGGAAGATCCTGCACTGCTTGCCGATGCGCGCGCCATCCATCAGCACGGCGTTGGGGCCGATCCAGGTGCCATCGCCGATCTGCACATCGGCGTAGATGGTGGCGAAGGGCTCCACCGAGACGCCCTGGCCGAGCTTGGCGTCCGGGTGCACGGAGGCGAATGGCGAGATGCTCATGCGTTCACCTTCGTTGGGCTCGTTGCGGGCGCTGCCTCGGAAGCGGCCTTGGGCGCGTCGGCGGGTGCTTTATCGCGCGAGATCTGCGCCATCATCTCGCCTTCCACGGCGGGCTGGCCGTTCACGTAGCCCACGCCGCGCATGTGCACGATGCCGCGACGGATGGGCGTGATCAGCTCCAGGTGGAACACGAGCGTGTCGCCGGGGATCACCTTGCGGCGGTAACGCACGCCATCGATCTTGAGGAAGTAGGTGATGTAGTTCTCCGGATCGGGCACCTGGCTCAGGGCGAAGATGCCGCCCACTTGCGCCATGGCCTCGATCTGCAGCACGCCGGGCATCACGGGGTTGCCGGGGAAATGACCGGTGAACTGCGGCTCGTTGAGCGTGATGTTCTTGTAGCCGGTGATGGTGCGTGAATCCATCGCCACGATGCGGTCAACCAGCAGGAAGGGGTAGCGATGGGGCAGGAGCTTCTCGATGGCGTTGATGTCGTACACCGTCTTGGTGAGGTCGAAGTGGCGCGTGGCGCCCTTCTCCTCTTCGCGGATGCGCTCCTTGAGGCGCTTGGCGAAGCTGGTATTGCCGAAGTGGCCGGGCCGCGCGGCGAGGATGTGCCCTTTGATGGGGCGCCCCACCAGTGCCAGGTCGCCCACGATGTCCAGCAGCTTGTGGCGCGCGGGCTCGTTGAAGAACTTCAGGTCGGTGGTGTTCAGCACACCGTTGCGGCGGACCTCCACCTCGCGGTACTCCTTGCCCAGGAGCTTCGCCAATTCCTTCAGCTGCTCCTTGGTGGTGCCCTCGCGGTCCTCCATCACGATGGCGTTGTCGAGGTCGCCGCCCTTGATGAGGCCGCCCTCGGCCAGCAGCTCCAGTTCACGCAGGAAGACAAAAGTGCGGCAGGGGGCGATCTCGGTGCGGAACTCCTCCGCGCGGTACATGCTGGCGTGTTGCGTGCCGAGCACGGGGCTGTTGTAGTCCACCATCACGGTGATGCGGAACTCGCCGCCCGGCGCTGGCACGGCGAGCATCTCGGTGCCGCGCTCGGTGGTCTCGAACCACAGGGGTTCTTTCAATTCGTACCAGTTGCGCGGCGCGTCCTGCTCCTGCAGGCCCACCGAGTCGATCGCGTCCACGAAGGACTTGGCGCTGCCGTCCATGATGGGCACTTCCGGGCCGCTGAGCTGCAGCAGGCAATTGTCCACGTTCAGCGCGTAGAGGGCGCTGAGCACGTGCTCGGTGGTGTTCACCACCGCTTCGCCCGTGCCCAAGGTGGTGCCGCGCGCGGTGCTGCTCACCAGTTCCGCGTCGGCATCGATGATGGGCTCGCCCGCCAGGTCCGTGCGCTGGAACTTGTAGCCGTGGCCCACCGGCGCCGGGCGCAGGGTGAGGGTGACCGGCTCACCGGTGTGCAGGCCCACGCCCTTGATCACCGCGCTGGCTTTCAGTGTGTGCTGCTTGTCCGTCATGCCCATGTGGCCGATCGGGCTCAGGCCCGGCTACGGCCCGGCGAAAATAGGCGGCGCCCCCTAGCGGCCCGCATCCGTCTGTCTAGAGCGCATCTCAAGAATGCCCTTCGGGCTCCGCGAGGGTCTTTCGCGCCCATGCGTCGTTGCCGAAGCCCTCACCGAGTACCCGACCATGCTCGGGTTCGACGCCTCGCCTGAACGCGAAATCCCGCTCGCTCGCTGCCAAAAGCAATTTTGAGATCAGTGGTGTCCGGGGAAATCCTGTTACGGGGTATCTGACCTCCTAAGAGCCAC
>CAZFBP010000288.1:0-4136 GCA_964517255.1 uncultured Chryseobacterium sp. | reverse complement strand
GGCGCTGGTGATGCAGGGCACGCGCATGGCCATGGCCTCAAGCAGCTTGTTCTGCAGGCCGGTGCCGATCTGCATGGGAGCGATGAAGATCCGCGAGGAGGCGTACGATGCCCTGATGTCCTTCACCCATCCGGTCACGGTGATCCGTGGGTCGCGTCGGGCCAGGTCTCGCACGCTCTGGGCCGGGTCCACGCCGCTCACCAGCAGGCTCGTGTCGGGGCGTTCCTTGTGAACGATGGGCAGCACCTTGTTCACCAGGAACAGCACGCTGTCGATGTTCGGCGGGTAGTTCATGTTGCCGGTGAAGAGCAGGTCGAATCGCGGCTCAAGCGCCTGCGGCGTGAAGTGCTCCATGTCCACGCCGTTCGGCACCACGGTCATGCGGTCGCGCCAGGGGTGGTAGATGTAGTCGCGGTCCTGCGCGCTGATGATCAATGAGCGGTCGAACTGGTCGAGCATGAGGTTCTCGTAGCGGATCAATCGGCGGGTCTCCAGCCGGAAGATGGGGCGCAGGTACCAAGGGGCGGTCTCGGTGCGGCGCTCCATGCCCTTGCTCAAGGTGTCCATGTAATCCAACGTCTTGGGCAGGTCATAGCGGCGGCGCACGTACTCAGTGGTGCGCACCAGCTGGCAGAGCACATGGTCGGGGCGGATCCGCTCGATGGCGGCGTCGATGCGTCGCTGCGCGTGCCGATGATAGAAATAGACCACCTGCACCGGAAGACGGGAGAAGGCGGCCGCCAGCAGCTTGAGGATGATGCGCCAGCGCTGGATCCGCACCACCTCGATGCTCGTGCAGAATCCGGAGAGGTGCTCCAGATGCTCCGGTGCCGTTGGCGTGTCGCTGAGGCAGACCAGGTGAACCTCGTGGGTGCGCGCGAGCCGCGAGACCAAGTGGTACGCGCGCAGCTTGTCGCCCTTCTCCAGCGGGAACGGCACGCGCGAAAGCAGCACTAGGAGCCTCATGCCTTGAGCAGATGCTTGTACAGGGCGGTGAGCTCCTGCACGATGGGCGCGTCGGTATAGGCGCGCTCCACCAAGCCGCGCGCGGCAGCGCCTAGACGAGCTCCGCGTAGCGGGTCGCGGTGCAGCGACACCATGTGCTCGGCGAAGCCGGCAGCTGTGCCGGCCAGCAGGATATCCTTGCCGTCGGTGCAGTCGATCCCCTCGGCGCCCACCGGGGTGCTGATCACGGCCTTGCCCATGGCCATGCCCTCGATGATCTTCACGCGCATGCCACCGCCGCTGAAGAGCGGCACCACCATCACCTGCCTCTCGCGCATGTACGAGGTCGCGTTCTTCACGCGTGCCTTCACCTGCATGCCTACGGCGCCGTGCTCTAGGATGTCCTTGGGCATCTTGTTGCCGGCCAGGTGCAAGCGCGCGCCAGGCTCCTTGCGCAGCACCTTGGGCCAGACCGAATCGAGCAGCCAACGAATGCCTTCCTCGTTGGGCAGCCAGTCCATGCTCCCCAAATGGAAGAAGATCGGCGCCTTGCGCCCGTCGGGCTGGCTTGACGGATAATCGGCCAGGTCCACGCCGAAGGGAATAGTGACGATGGGCGCGCGGGCCCCGTGCTCCAGGAAATGCGCCGCGTCACTGGTGCTGATGGCCGCCACGCCATCCACCCGGCTGAGCACGGCCAACTCGTACTCGCGCAATTGCTTGGCGAGGTAGCGCCTGTACGGCCGCTTGATGATGTTGCGCTCGCCCTGCGCGATGCGGTCCTGGATCACGTACTCCAGGTTGTGCGAGCGCAGCACCAGCTTGGCCCCGCTATACCGCCTGATGGTGCTGATGTAAGGCGTCATGAACAGGCTCTCGAGCTGCACGATGTCGAATTCCTCCTCGGTGAGCAGGCGGATCAGCCGGATGTCCATGTCCGGTGAGAAGAAGCGGCTGATGTTGTAGTTGTCCGCGGTGAGCAGGTCCGTGAAGGCATCCACCAGGTTGAGGCTCGTGTCCACGAAGACGCCTTCCATGCGTGTGCTCTTCATGAGCTCCGGGGGAACGACCTGCGCGTCCAGGGGCTGCTTCGCGGTGCTGATGCAGAGCACCTTCACGGAGTGGCCCGCCCGCAACAACCCTCGCGTGAGGTTGTGCATGGCTTTGCTGCCGCCATCGATGGGCGGCCAGGGCGGCTTATTGCACAGTTGGAGAATGCGCATCGGCTCGGCGCAGGCGGGAGCGGAGGCGCTCCCAGCCGCGATGATACGCATCGCGGTCGAGCAGCGGGCTGTCCTGCGCCGCCTTCCAGGTGATCCAGAGGCCCACGGGCAGCAGCACCAGCAGGCCCATCCACATGCCCGGCCAGCCGCCCATCTCACCGGCGATCACGAGCTTCTCGGTGGCGAAGGAGACGATGTGGAAGAGCAGGAAGAATAGGATGGCCAGCACCACCGGAAGGCCCATGCCGCCGCGCCTGATGATGCCTCCCAGCGGCGCGCCGATGAGGAAGAAGACCAGGCAGGCCGCGGCGAGCATGGGCTTGCGGTGCCACTCGGCAGTGAAGCGCGCGATCTGCTCTTCACGACCCTCCATCTCCTGCGCGCAGCGCTCGCTGAAACCCGCGTTGTTGCGCGCCATGCTCATGGCCAGTTCGAAGGTCTCGCTGCGCGCCTGCTGCGGCAGGCCCTCCAGCCACTCCTGCATGGGCATGCCTGCTCTCGCCGCTCCCGCATCCAGTCTGTTCGCCCTGAGCAGGTGCAGCCCGTTGCGCATGTGCGCTGCCTGCTCCAGCCCGCGCAGTGCGCGCGACGTGCGCAGGCTATCCAGGTCGCGGCTCAGATCGCCCATGGTGAGCATCTTGTAGTGGTCGCGGTAGAGGTTCTCGTCTGTGCGGGTCATGCCCAGCCCGCTCAGGTCGAGGGTGATCCGGTCCTTGCGGAACGTGCCGCGCAGCATGGGCTGCCGGCTGCCGCGTGCCTGCGGAGCGCCGGCCTCATCGTAGAAATGGCCGTCCTCCAGCGAGAGGATGAGGAAATGGCCGTCGGCGCTGCGCTGCATCTGCCCGCTCCGTGCGCGTATCATCGTCCCATTGCCACGTCGGGCGTTGCGGTGGTCGTAGATCAGCACGTCGGTGAGCCGCCCGCTGTCCACGTCCTTCTCCATCACGCGGATGGAGAAGCCGTCGATGCCGTTGTAGAACACGCCCGGCGTGATGCTCAGCGCGGGCTTCTTCTCGCGCATGTCGTAGAGCAGGCTGTGGAACTTGAGGTTGGCGAGCGGCAGCACGTTGTTGCTGAAGAAGATGGAGAAGCCAGCGAGCACCACCGTGAAGGCGATCAGCGGAAGCAGGATGCGCCCGAGTCCTAGGCCGGCCGAACGCATGGGCACCAGCTCGGAGTTCTCGCCCAATCCGCCCATGGTCATCAATGAGGCCAGCAGTATGGCCAACGGCAGCGCCAGGGGCACGAAGCTCGATCCAGCGTAGAGCAGCAGCTCCATCACCACGGAGAAGGGGAGGCCCTTGCCCATGAGCTCGTCCACGTACTTCCACAGGAACTGCATCACGAGGATGAACACCACCACCAGGAAGGTGACGGCCAGTGGGCCCAGGAAGGCCCTGATGATCATCCGGTGCAGCTTCTTCATCCGCGCGCCGGGGCGAAGTTCGGCACGGTCAGGCGCCGAGCACGCGCGTGAGGTTGGCGATCTGCGAGGCCCAGAGGCTGCGCACGTTGCCGGACTCCCCGGGCCAGGCATGGTCGGTGACGATCAGCGCCACCTCGTTGGTCATCTCATCGATGCGGATACGGAACTCGAAGAAGGCCGCCGGGTCATCGTCATCGGCGCGGTGGAAACGGATCACCTCCGGTGCCTTGCGCCCGATCATGGTCACGGTTTCCTCGTCGCGGCCCCACCGAAAGGTGAACACGTCGCCATGCACATCCACGTCATCGCAGTACCACTCGCTGAACCCGCTGGGCGTGCTCAGCAGCTCGAAGAGCACGTTGGGGTTGCTGTGCACCTCGAACTCCATCACCACGCGCTCCTTCAAGGGCTTGTGCTCGGCGGGCCTCACCACCAGCATCACCGGTGCCGCCGCAGGCTTAGGTGCCGGTGCGACGGTTGGCGCAGGGGAGGGAGCTGCTTTCGCGGTCTTGGGCGCTGGCCTCGAAGGCGCCGCCACCTTG
>CAZFBP010000287.1:0-4159 GCA_964517255.1 uncultured Chryseobacterium sp. | reverse complement strand
ACAACTGCCCCAACACGCCTGGCCAGATCGGATCGAGCTGCAACGATGGCAACCCCTGCACGATTGGCGACCTGATCAATGCGAGCTGCAACTGCGTGGGCACCTTCCAGGACACGGACAGCGACGGCGTATGCGACGCGAACGACCCCTGCCCCACGCAGGCCAACGTGGTGCCCGGCCAGAGCTGCAACGACGGCGACGCCTGCACGATCAACGACACGGTGGATGCCAACTGCAACTGCGTGGGCACCTTGCAGGACACCGACAGCGATGGCGTGTGCGATGCCAACGACCCCTGCCCGCTGCTGCCCTTCCTGGTGAACGGCGACCCCTGCGATGACGGCAACCCGAACACCAGCGGCGATGTGGTGGTGAACTGCGTGTGCGCGGGCACCCTCCCCAACGACTGCGAAGGCGTTCCCGGCGGCCCTGCCCAGCCCGGCACGGCGTGCAACGACAACGACCCCTGCACCATCAATGACCTGTACGATGCCAACTGCGGTTGCGCGGGCACCTTCCAGGACACCGACAACGACGGCGTGTGCGACGCGAGCGACGACTGCCCTACGGTGCCCGGCCAGATCGGATCGAGCTGCAACGATGGCAACCCCTGCACGATCAACGACGCGCTGGATGCCAACTGCAATTGCGCGGGCACCTTCCAGGACACGGACAGCGACGGCGTATGCGACGCGAACGACCCCTGCCCCACGCAGGCCAACGTGGTGCCCGGCCAGAGCTGCAACGACGGCGACGCCTGCACGATCAACGACACGGTGGATGCCAACTGCAACTGCGTGGGCACCTTGCAGGACACCGACAGCGATGGCGTGTGCGATGCCAACGACCCCTGCCCGCTGCTGCCCTTCCTGGTGAACGGCGACCCCTGCGATGACGGCAACCCGAACACCAGCGGCGATGTGGTGGTGAACTGCGTGTGCGCGGGCACCCTCCCCAACGACTGCGAAGGCGTTCCCGGCGGCCCTGCCCAGCCCGGCACGGCGTGCAACGACAACGACCCCTGCACCATCAATGACCTGTACGATGCCAACTGCGGTTGCGCGGGCACCTTCCAGGACACCGACAACGACGGCGTGTGCGACGCGAGCGACGACTGCCCCACGGTGCCCGGCCAGATCGGATCGAGCTGCGATGATGGTAATGTGGGCACCATCGATGACATGATCAATGAGGACTGCGAGTGCGAGGGCACCCCGGTGACCGGCTGCGAGTATCCCACCAACCTCGTGATCAGTACCGATGCGAATGGGGCAGAGACGAGCTGGGAGATCCTGCTGCAAGGCACGAGCAACGTGGTCTGCAGCGGCGGTCCTTACACGGGCATCAACAACTCCGTGATCAGCGAGGCCTGCTGCCTCACCAACGCCTGCTATGTGCTCCGCTTCTACGACAGTGGCGGCGACGGCATCACTGGCGGTGGCTACCTCCTGGTGCGTCAATCAGGAACCCGACTGATCGATAACCGACAGAACGGAGGCTTCCTCGGCCTCAGCGCCATCGCGAATGGCGAGGGCTTCTGCCTGCCGAACGGCACCGATCACCTCATTGCAACATCCTGCGACAAGGAGTGGTGGACCGGCGTTAACCAGTACGTGGTGGCCAACGACCGCGCGGCCGTGTCAGCTGTGTACACAGATTATCCTGTTGGAAGTCCTGAGCACGCCAACACGGGCTATCAGATGTGGTGGTTCAACCCGAACGGCGGTTACACCTTCCGCCGTTTCCAGAGCCACAGCACGGCCAATGGCTTGGCGGCGAGCGCCACGCGCGCCTGCCATTTCAAGATCAACAACTGGGCTGGCAACCAATTGCAGGCCGGCGTGCTCTACAACGTGCGGGTGCGCAGCCGCGTGCTCGGCGTCTATGAGGAGTTCGGCCCGGCGTGCCGGTTCCGCATCGATCAGACCCTCGCGCTCTGCCCACCCACCCAGTTGGTGAACAGCCAGGGACCTGAGTACTCCTGCGGCGTGGTGCGCCAGTTCCCGTCCACGCAGAAATTGTGGGCTTGGGGCCGTCCCGGTGCCAATCGTTACCAGTTCGAGTTCGCCATCCCCTCGGAGGGCATCCTGTTCACGCGTACATCGACCACCAATTGGATTGCCCTCAACTGGAGTGGTGCCAACGTCCTGCTCGATGGCCGCACCTACAACGTGCGCGTCCGGATCTCCAAGACAGCTGGTGCCACCTGGTGCACTTGGGGCGAGACCTGTTTGGTGACCATCAGCAACGGCCAGGGCGAAATGGTGCTCGAGGGAGGCTCGAATGGCGCGGATGCGTTGCCGGGCGAATCGCGCATGACCGTTTGGCCGAACCCCAATCGCGGCGAAGCGCTCAGCTTCCGGATCGATGGATTCAGCGCGACTGACGAGGCCGTGAGCATCGAGCTCTTCGACCTGCTTGGCAACCGCGTCATCTCCACCACGCGGGCCGCGCAGGACGGAAGCGTGAATGGCAGCCTCGACCTGCCCGCCGACCTCGGTACCGGCATGTACGTGATGCACGTGACCAGCGGCGGCCGGTCCTGGCCCGTGGGTGTGGTGATGCAGCGCTAGGACTTGAACGACATCAGGAACGCAGCGGGCCGCCCATCGGGCGGCCCGCTCTGCTTTCCGATCAAGGCGTTCTTCGAGTCGAGCCCCGCAAGGCGATCACAGCGCGCTCAGGGGGAAGGCCTCCTTCAGCCGGAAGCTCCCCTCCGTGCGCTCCACCGTGCAGCATTGGTTCACCGCATCGTGCTCCAGGAAAAGCACGTACTGCTCATCGGCCGCACGACCCAGGAAATCCGCCTTCTCGCCCAAGGTGAGCAGGGGCCTGGTGTCGTAGGCCATCACCCAGGCCAACGGGACGTGGTGGACACTGGGCAGCAAGTCGGCCATGAAGCACACCGTGCGGCCCTTGTAGCGGATATGCGGGATCATCATCGCGTCGGTGTGCCCGTTCACCGTGAGCACGTCGAAGCCGGGAAAATGGTCCTTGGTCCAGCTGTTCGCTGTCGGGCTGATCCGGTCCATCGGCACGTGACGCAACTGCCCGCTCTCCTCGATGGGCAGGATGTTCTCCTTAAGGAAACTTGCTTTCTCCCGAGCGTTCGGCCTGGTGGCCCATGCCCAATGATGCGCATTGCTCCAGTAGGTCGCGTTCCTGAACGCGGGCTCGTAGCCATCGCGCGCGTTGTTCCATTTGATGCTGCCGCCGCAATGGTCGAAGTGCAAGTGGCTGAGGAAGACGTCCGTGACATCGTCAATTCCGAAGCCCGCTGCCCGCAACGAGCCTTCGAGCGTGGCCTCGCCATGCGGCTCGTAATGGCTGAAGAAGCGCGTGTCCTGCTTGTTGCCAAGTCCATTATCGATCAGGATCAACCGGCCACTGTCCTCCACCAGCAGGCAGCGCATGGCCCAGGTGCAGAGGTTCTTGGCATCGGGCGGGTGGCGCTTGCTCCAGAGGCTCTTGGGCACCACGCCGAACATGGCGCCGCCGTCAAGCTTGAAGAAGCCGGTGTCGATCGGGTGAAGGGTCATCTCGGTGTGCCAAGAAAAATGTGGAGGCAGAGGGGCGAAGATCGCCTGTGCGACCGCAGGACGCACCTTTGCCACCCATGGCCAGGCGCAAACCGCGTTGCATCGTGATTGCCGGTCCGAACGGGGCTGGGAAGACCACCTTCGCGAAGGAATTCCTGCCGAACGAGGCGGGCGTGCTGCAATTCGTGAATGCCGACTTGATCGCAGCTGGTCTTTCACCTTTGGCCCCCGCAGCGGCGCAGGTGGCAGCGGCGCGTATCCTGCTCAAGGAATTGGACCGGCTCTGCGACGAACGGAAGGATATCGCCTTCGAGACCACTTTGAGCGGCTCACATACGTGGAGCGATTGCGGAAATGGGTTGAATCCGCCGTCGAAATGGTGTTCCTGAAGATTGACTCGGTGGAGCTCGCGTTGCTCAGAATCGAGCTTCGGGTGAAGAGCGGCGGACATGATGTCCCCAAGGCTGATGTGCGCCGTCGGTTCAAAAGGGGATGGGCTCACTTTGAGGCCCGATACAAGGAACTTGCTGACTCTTGGGCCGTTTACGACAACACACAAGGTACTGCCAAGCTGATTCTGCAGAAGCATGAGTAAGACCGCGAAGTCAAAGGCGCAAGAG
>CAZFBP010000286.1:0-4166 GCA_964517255.1 uncultured Chryseobacterium sp. | reverse complement strand
GCGCGCAGCTCGTCGTAGTTCCAGACTTCGCCGTTCAGCAGCCGGAACTCGCCCCCGCCCCTGCCCACGCGCAGCTGCCGGAAGAAGGCGCCGCCCGGCGAGCCCAGCGCCACGAGCAGCGCGATTAGCAACAGCAAGGGCGCGAGCAGCACCAGCGCCAGGCCCGATGCCGCCATGTCGAAGGCGCGCTTGATCATGCAGCGAAGGAACGCAACGCGCGCCAAGCCCACGCCGCGCGCAAGCGCTGCTCACTCCACCATCAAGCGCATGCTCCGTGCCCTCGCCCGCCCCTGCATGGTGAGCACGTAAAGGCCCGGCGCTTCGTCGGTGAGATCAATGGTGGCACGCCCACTCGTGGCCCATTCGCGAAGCACTTCGCGGCCCAGCGCATCGCGAGCCACCAGCATCACCGGCTCGGGGGATTCGATCACGAGGTTGAAGAGGCCGGAGCTCGGGTTCGGCGAGGCCGATAGGCCCGGCACGGACGCCTCGTCGATTCCAATCGTCGTCGCATCCACCGTGCGCAGGCCCAAGCTGGCAACCGGATTGCCCGTGAAGCGCAGGAACCAGTCGCCGCCATTGTTCAACGGGCTCGTGGGCTGGCCGAACACCTGCTCATTCATGGCATGGCTCACTTGCTCGAAGTAGCCGAAGAACACCGTGGGGTTGTTGGTGACGGTGCAGAAGAGGTAGCGCGCGTCATCCTGCAGGACGATGGGGGCATCGAACGGGAAATGCACTTGGGCCGAATTGCCCGGAGCGGTGAGCACGTGCTCGGCTTCCTGGACCAGGTTGATCTGCGTGAAGCCGAATCCCGGGTCCTCCAGCACATCGAAGGGGTCCTGCCATTCATACACGCGCGTGAGCACGCCATCACCGGCGAGCAGCAAGGGCGCGTTCACGGAGACCTGCCGATCGATCCCGGTGACCGCGATGCGCGAAGCATGGGGGTCGCGGAAGTGCACGCAGCTCTCGTAGGTGCCGTTGCTCTGCGCAGGCTTCATGCCCACGGAACTCACCGGAGCACCGGTCGCGTCGGTGGGAGCGAGCGAATAGCGATCGCCGAAATCCAAGGCGACGGTGAATAGATTGTCCAGGCTGTGCTGATCTCCTGCGGTGAGCACCTGATACGTCAACTGGTACCGGCCGGCGTAAGCCGACTGCTGCCAATCGGGGAGCAGCACCATGACGCTATCGCCCGCCACGAGCTGGAAAGGCCCGTCCGCTTCATCGTACACGCTCTCGCCATCCTGCGTGATGACCGCGCGGAGCGAGGCCACGGCGATCGGCTCCGAACCGTAGTTGTGCATCATGGCGCCCAGGCTCACCAAATGGTCGCCGGGCTGCGAGGCCAGCCAGCGCGGAAGCGCGAGGCTCGTGGGCAGGAGCACATCCTCCTTGCGGATGCCTGCATCGGTGGCGTAGTACCCATCCTTGTTGCCCAACAGCACCGAGAGCGAGGCTCCGGCATCGAGCGCTTCGCGCCAGGCCTCGCCATCAGCCGCGCGGATCATGAAGACCGGGATGTGCACTTGTGGGCCGTATGGTCCGCCACCCATTTCCACCGGAGGGCCGGGCACGTTATTGATGATCACCACGCCGATGGCCCCTGCATCCTGCGCGAGCCTTGCCTTGAGGGCGTAATCGCAGGTGCCGCGGTAGATCAGCGCCACATTGCCTTGCACCTGCGCGGCATTCAGCAGCGCCGAGCAGCAAAGGCTATCACCTGTGCCACTGCTCAGTGCAAGCACAAGGTCCCCGGTCAGGCGATTGCTCGCGAAGGTCATGTTGGGCGTGTCCCATGAGCCGTTCGCCGGTTCGGCCCAGGTATGCGCGAAGCTGCCTTGCAGGAGCCCCGCGCTGAGGATGTCGCAAGCCACCTGTCCGTGGAACGGGATGGCGATCAAGAACGAGATCGAGAGGAGTAGATGCTTCATGGCCATTGGGTTTGTGGTCCACGAAGTGACGGCCGCGCGCCCCGGATGTATCAGGAAGAATGACCACCTGTGCGCAATGGGATGCAACGCTTCGGCACGCGCACGCACCATCCGTCACCGCCGGAAAGCGCGAGTGCGCGATCGCGCAGCCTTCAGGCCGTGGCCAATGCCTGCTCCAGGTCGGCGACCAGGTCGTCGGGGTGCTCGATACCGACAGAGAGCCGCACCAATCCGCTGGTGATGCCGAGCTTCTCGCGCTCATCGGGGTCAACGCCCGCATGCGTCATGGCCGCTGGGTGCTCTGCGAGGCTCTCGGTGCTGCCCAGGCTCACAGCGAGCTTCACCAATTGCAGCGCGTTGAGGAAACGGAAGGCCGCAGCCTCGCCGCCCTCTACCTCGAAGCTGAGCATGGCCCCAGCGCTGAGGCATTGCGCATGGAAGATGGCCTGCTGACCGGGATCATCGATCATGCCGAGATAGAGCACCTTGCGCACCTTGGGATGCCGCTGCAGGAAGGCCGCCACCTGCGCGGCATTGTGTGCCTGCGTCTCCATGCGCGGCTTCAGCGTTTCCAGGCTGCGCATGAGGAGCCAGCCCGTCCAAGGCCCTGCGGCGCTGCCGAGGTAGGTGCGCAGGCCCTTCACCCGCTTGATGTGAGCCTTACTGCCGAGGCAGGCGCCCGCGATCACATCGCTGTGCCCGCCGATGTACTTGGTGGCGCTGTACAGGACAAGATGAGCGCCCTGCTTGAGCGGGTGCTGCCACAAGGGGCCCATGTAGGTGTTGTCCACCGCCACCAGCGCCTCGGTCTCGGAAGTGGAGAGGCGGCGGGCCAGCCGCGCGCATGCGGCGATATCGATGAGCGTGTTGGTGGGGTTCGCCGGGGTCTCCACGAAGATCATGCGGATGCGGCCGGCCTTGCCGCTACGCTCCACGATTGCCGGGAGCTCGTGCTGCTCCCACGGGTAGAAGCCCAGCACCTCGACGCCGAAACGCGTGAGCACCTGCTTGATGAAATGATCCGTGCCGCCGTAGAGCGGATTGCTATAGAGCAGCACATCGCCCGGCGATAGGAACTCCAGCAGGCAGGTGCTGATCGCGCTCATGCCGCTCTCGAACACCGCGCAGGCCTCGGCCTCGTCCCAGAGCGTGAGGCGGTCCTCCAGCACTTCCAGGTCGGGGTTGTTGATGCGGCTGTATATCAGTCCGGGCTCCTCCCCTTCATGCGGCTCGCGCTTGCCCATGGCCAGCTCGAAGAAGGCCTTGCCCTCCTCGGCACTCTGGAACACGAAGGTGCTGGTCTGGAAGATGGGCGGCTTGAGCGCTCCTTCGCTGAGTTCGGGCTTGTAGCCGTAGCTCATCATCAGGCTCTCGGGGCGATGCTTGCGGCGCTTATCCATGCTCATGATGCCGCGAACCTAGCCAGCCCCGCTTGGCCAACAGCAGAGCAACGTCAGTTCCAGCGCGAACCATCCGTCAAGTGACCGGCTTGGCGCCGCCCCGGATAGATTTGGCGCATTCCGTACACGCGGACAACATCCCATGCGAATCCTCTCCGTCCTGCTCGGCGCCCTCATCGCGCCGAATCTCCTATTTGCCCAGCCCCTCTGGCTCCGCAATGCCGCCATCAGCCCCGATGGGCAGACCATCGCCTTCTGCTACCAGGGCGATATCTGGCGCGTGCCAGCGATGGGCGGCGATGCTGTGCCGCTCACCACCAACGAGGCCTACGACCATTCGCCAGTGTGGAGCCACGATGGCAAGCAGATCGCCTTCACGAGCAACCGGCATGGGAACGCAGACGTGTTCGTGATGACCGCCAGCGGAGGCGTGCCCACGCGACTGACCTATCACGGCAACGGCGAGGTGGCCAGCGACTTCAGCGCGGACAACAGCCAGGTGATCTTCTACGGCACACGGCAGGACGACGTGAAGAACCAGCAATTCCCCGTTGGCGGACTCGGCGAGCTGTACACCGTTCCAGCGAAGGGCGGACGACCCTTGCAGGTGAGCACCATCGCCATGCAGAACGCGCGCTACAGCCCAGACGGAGAGCTCATCGCCTACCACGACCGCAAGGGCTACGAGGACAATTGGCGCAAGCACCACACTTCGTCCATCACGCGCGACATCTGGACATTCAACCCCGCGACGAAAGAGCACAAGCAGCTCACCACCTTCGCCGGCGAGGACCGCAACCCCGTGTGGAGCAAGGACGGCGCAACGCTC
>CAZFBP010000285.1:0-4178 GCA_964517255.1 uncultured Chryseobacterium sp. | reverse complement strand
GGCCCACGAGGTAGTCCACGAGCGTGCTGGCTGCGAGCAGCGAGAGGAAGCGCCAGTCCCACCAGCCGTAGAACACATAGCTGGCCGCCAGAAGGATCAGGTTGCGGCGCTGCACGTTCGCCCCGCCCGCGAACCAGTACAGCAGGAAGACGATGGGGAGGAATAGGGCGAAATCGAGCGAGTTGAAGAGCATGCCTCCTGCGGATGGCCAAAGATGGACCTTGCGCCGATACGGGCTGAGTTGCGGAACGGCCGCTTACATTCGGGCCATGCCAGCGGTGGAGCGCGTTTGCCTGGAATGCGGCGAGAAGATCGCGGGGCGCACCGATAAGCGCTTCTGCAGCGATGCCTGCCGCAACCTCTATCACTACCACACCAACAACGCGCCCATCAACTACGTGCGCAACGTGGTGAATGCCCTCAAGCGCAATCGCCGGATCCTCTCAGAGCTGAATACGGGTCCCGAGGGCAAGACCAAGGTGCACCGCGACAAGCTGATCGAGAAGGGCTACATCTTCACCTACCACACCAACACGCACCGCACCAAGGCCGGCAACACTTATGTGTTCTGCTTCGAGCAGGGCTTTCTGGAACTGGGCGAGAACTGGTTCATGCTCGTGCGCCGCGATGAGTACCTGGAGCGCGCGGGCGATGCGCCGCGCCGCGAGCAGTGAAAGATGGAGGAGGCGCCGAGGGGCGCGGATCAGCTCGCCGCCCAGATCATCAGCACGAGGATGCCCAGGATCATCAGCGAAACGAGCACTGGGCCGCCGATCTCATTCTGCTGGGCTTCCTCGGGGAAATGGCCTTCGAAGTGGTGGTCGCTCATGGCGTAGTGACCCTTTCGGTGCCGGGTCGGGCCAAATATAGAAGTCGCGAAATGGGCAGGCGCGGCCGTGGAATCGTCCTCAGTTCAGACTGAAGGTAGGCTGACGCAGCACCATGCGCGCGATCACCGGGCTCTCATTGGCGCGCATGCGGCTGAATAGAGCGGCCACCTGCTGGTCGAGTTCCCGATCGCTGAGCTTGGCCAGGTCCTTATAGACTGGCAAGCTGCTCTTGCTCTTCAGGATGAGTGCTATTTTATAGGCGCGGGTCATCTTGGTTCCGTCGATAAGACGTGCCATCCCCCTTCATGGATGCCTTGTGCAGCGCTGAAGGCCTTTTGAATCGAGGAACGGGCGCAGCGAGCGAACCAGCGGCCGATCCGGACCGCCAAGCCAATAGACCTCTTTCACAATTCGACCGCTCCCTCTCCTTTGGAGAGGGGGAGGGGTGAGGGTTGAGCGGGCATGGCCGAATTGCGAAAGAGGTCCAATGATCCACGTCCTAGTGCATGAAAAAGCCCCGGCGACATTCGTCGCCAGGGCTTGCTCTGGTCGGGGTGAGAGGATTCGAACCTCCGACTTCGTCGTCCCGAACGACGCGCGCTAACCGGGCTGCGCTACACCCCGAGATTGGAAGGGCGCCAAATATAGACGACCGGCCTCAGGCCTCGAAGGTGTACCCGATGCCCTTCACCGTGCGGATACGGTCGTCGCCGACTTTCTCGCGCAGCTTGCGGATGTGCACATCGATGGTGCGGTCGCCCACGAAGAGCTCGTTGCCCCAGACCTGGTCGTAGATCTCGTCGCGCTTGAACACCTTGCCGGGCTTGCTCATCAGCAGCACAAGAAGCTCGAATTCCTTCTTGGGCAGGTGCATCTCCTGGCCGCCGGCCTCCACAGTCACCTTTTCCAGGTTCACGCGCACGCCGTTGGCCTCCAGCACCTGCCCCTCGGGCCGCTCGGCGCCCGTGCGCTTCAGCAGCGCCTTCACCTTGCTCACGAACACCTTGGGGCGAACCGGCTTGGTGATGAAGTCATCGGCCCCGGCCTCGAAGCCCGCGATCTGCGAGTAGTCCTCGCCGCGCGCCGTGAGGAAGGTGATCACCGTGCGCTTGAATTCCGGCATCTGGCGGAGCTGGTTGCACACCTCCACGCCGTCCATGCCCGGCATCATGATGTCCAGCACGATCAGGTCGGGGCGCTCGGCCTTGGCCGCCTTGATGGCATCGCGCCCATTGCTCGCCGAACTCACCGCGTAGCCCTCGCGCTCCAGGTTGTAACGCAGCAGTTCAATGATGTCCGGCTCATCATCCACCAGCAGCACTTTCTGCACCCCAACGGCCATGTCCATGGTTTAATCGCGGCAAAGGTCAGTGGGCCGTCTCTGTCGCCCTGTTAAGCAGCGAACAAATCTAGGTTAAGGCCATCGGCAAGGCCCACGGCTCCAAGCCGCTACATTCGCCGCCCGCTTCGCCGAGGCGGTGCATCCATGGGACTCAAGTGCGGCATCGTGGGCCTGCCCAACGTGGGCAAGAGCACCCTCTTCAACTGCCTGAGCAACGCCAAGGCGCAAGCGGCCAATTTCCCCTTCTGCACCATCGAACCCAACGTGGGCACCATCACCGTTCCGGATGCGCGCCTGAACAAGCTCGCCGACCTGGTGAAGCCGCAGCGCATCGTGCCCACCACCGTGGAGATCGTCGATATCGCCGGCCTGGTGAAGGGCGCCAGCAAGGGCGAAGGCCTGGGAAACCAGTTCCTCGCCAACATCCGCGAGTGCGATGCCATCCTGCATGTGCTGCGCTGCTTCGACGACCCCAACGTGGTGCATGTGGACGGCAGCGTGGATCCCGTACGCGATAAAGAGGTGATCGACATCGAGCTGCAGCTCAAGGACCTGGAGACCGTGGAGGCGCGCCTCAAGAAGGTGGAGAAGCAGGCCCAGATCGGCGAGAAGGAAGCCAAGCGCCGCTTCGACCTGCTCGGCCGGATCCGCCAAGCCCTCCTGCAAGGGCAAAGTGCGCGTGCCGTGGTGACCGCAAACGATGACCCCGCGCTCTTGAGCGAATTCCAACTGCTCACCAGCAAGCCGGTGCTCTACGTGTGCAACGTGGAGGAGGCGAGCGCGAAGAGCGGCAACACGTACGTGGAGCAGGTGAAGGCCGCCGTGGCCGACGAGCAGGCTGAAGTCATATTCGTGACTGCAGCGATCGAGGCCGAGATCACCGGATTGGAGACGGCAGAAGAGCGCGATATGTTCCTGAAGGACTTAGGCCTTGACGAGCCCGGCGTGAACAAATTGATCCGCGCGGCATACCACCTCCTGAAGCTGCAGACCTACTTCACCGCAGGCGTACAGGAAGTGCGCGCTTGGACCATCCACCAAGGTGATACCGGGCCCAAGGCCGCAGGCGTCATCCACACCGATTTCGAGAAAGGCTACATCCGCGCCGAGGTCATCGGCTACGACGACTTCATCACCCTCGGCAGCGAGGCGGCCTGCAGGTCAGCCGGTAAGCTGCGCACCGAGGGCAAGGAGTACGTGGTGCGCGATGGTGACGTGATGCACTTCCTCTTCAACGTGTAGCGGCTGGCTCCGGGCCAATCCAACGCGTTGGGCGCGAGTCCTTTTCCGGTTACATTCGCGCCCCCGTTTCCCCCGCCATTGGCGGTACCGGGACACGCCCAGGCAGGGGAGCCTTGGGCGAAACCACAAGAACCCCTCTCGGACAGCCCCCCCTCGGTCCGGGATACAAGTTGAATGGAACGCATGTCAACTGTCGAGAACAACAAGGTCACCTTCGCCGAGCCGCCCGCCGATTTCGATTGGGCCACCATCGAGGATGACAAGAAGAGCCTCGCGGCCGATGCGCGCGAGAGCATGGAGAACGCCTACGAGAAGACCCTGAGCAGCATCTCCGAGAAGGAAGTGCTCATGGGCACCGTGGTGGGCATGAACAAGAAGGAGGTAGTGATCAACATCGGCTACAAGTCCGAGGGCGTGGTCCCCATCAGCGAGTTCCGCTACAAGACCGACCTCAAGCTGGGCGACCAGGTGGAGGTGTACATCGAGAAGCAGGAGGACAAGAGCGGCCAGATGGTGGTGAGCCACAAGACCGCGCGCGTGCACAACGCGTGGGGCAAGGTGAACCACGCCATGGAGACCAACGAGGTGATCACCGGCTTCGTGAAATGCCGCACCAAGGGCGGCCTCATCGTTGACGTCTTCGGAATCGAGGCCTTCCTGCCCGGCTCCCAGATCGACGTGAAGCCGATCCGCGACTACGACCAGTTCGTGGGCAAGAACATGGAGTTCAAGGTGGTGAAGATCAACCAGGAGTTCAAGAACGT
>CAZFBP010000284.1:0-4205 GCA_964517255.1 uncultured Chryseobacterium sp. | reverse complement strand
GGGGAACGCGCACAACACGGGATCACCGGTCTTCAGCTTCAAGTCGAGGCCGTAGTGCATGCGGCCCCTGCGCGGGCCGAAGGGCGAAGTGAGGTGCCCGAGGCAGGGCATCGCGAAGTCGTCGCCTGTGACGCTGAGATCGAGGCAGAGGGTGTCGTGCGTGAAGGGCGCGGTGTTCTCCCGGTCGAAGATGGCCTCGGTGTTCCAGTGGCAATAGAGGTCGTAGCCCGGGATCACCGCCAGCGAGTCGGCCACATCGCAAAGCATGCCGAGGGCGCGCGCTGCACTTCGGATCTCCACCCTTGCTTCTTCCGGTGTCGCTTCCGGCAGCAGCTCGTCGTAGATATCCAGTCCGTCCGGACCGCCGTAGCCGGTCGTGTCGGCCTGCTGCGCGTGCATTGCAGACACGGCCATCGACGCAATGAGAAGTGCGGTGATTCGGATGCGCTTCATTCGGACGGGGGCAAAACTATCCAGGCATGCCGGGGCGCCGAACGCGGGGCATGCCAACTTTCCACAAGCCCACGATCTTATCGATGGATGATGGAGATGGTCCGATGAACACCATGCTGCGCTGGACGAATACGGTTAAGGTTCGTTAACCCGTTTCGCTCGTGTGCCCTTCATCCTTGAAGTGGGCGGTTCGGTTCGCGCCCTGGCCGTGCCATTTGTCATAAAGGACGCAGCTCTGAATGGCCCGACGGTACTTTCGCTCGCGATCATGAAGCGCATCGTCGAGCCCGCCGAGCTGGCCAAAGCCAGCCACATGCGCCCCGACGACCCCCGCATCGCGCTGCTCACTGAAGTGAGCGGACTGAAGCGGCTCGAGAAGATATACAGTGCCACCGCCCACCTGCAGGACCTGGAGTTCACCGATGCCGTGTTCCGCGACATGGAGATCGAGGTGGAGCTCCCGCCCGAGGACCTGGCGCATGTGCCGGCCACCGGCGGAGTGGTCTTCGTGGCCAACCACCCGTACGGTGCCATCGACGGACTAGCCTTGGTGAAGGTGCTGGGGGCGAAACGGCCCGACCTGAAGGTGATGGCCAATTTCCTGCTGCAACAGCTGGAACCGCTGCGCGAGCGCTTCATCGGTGTGAACCCGTTCGAGCAAGCGAGTTCGCAGAGCAGCTTCCATGGCATGCGCCAGGCATTGGAGCATGCGAGCGCCGGCAACGCGCTGGGCATCTTCCCCAGCGGCGAGGTGAGCAGCTGGCGCACCGATGTGCGCGCCGTGGCCGACCCGCGCTGGAAGACGCCCGCGATCAAGATCCTGCAGCGCGCGCAGGTGCCCGTGGTGCCCGTGTGGTTCGATGGCGCCAACAGCCTGGTGTTCCAGATGCTGGGCATGATACACCCGAACCTGCGCACCCTGGTGCTGCCCAACGAGATGCTGCGCATGCGTGGCCGCACCGTGCGCATGCGCATCGGCAAGCCCATCGCGGCCAAGGACGTGGCCGCATTCAGCAGCGCCGAGCAGCTGGCCCGGTACCTGCGTGCCAAGACCTACGCGCTGGGCAGCGGGGTGCAGGTGAAGCGCGAGTTGTTCAACCCGCTGCGTTTCCCCCGCAAGCCCAAGGAGATCGCCGAAGCGGTGCCCGAACATGCGCTCGTGCAAGAGATCGTGGGCATCGCCGACCTGCGCCTCAACCAGCAGGCGGAGTTCGACCTGTACCTGGCGCCGAGCCACCGCATCCCCCACCTGCTGCGCGAGATCGGCCGTTTGCGCGAACTCACCTTCCGCGCCGTGGGCGAGGGCACCAACAAGGCCATCGACCTCGATGAGTTCGACCTCTACTACGACCACCTCTTCCTCTGGGACCGCGAGAAGCAGCGGCTGGCAGGCGCCTACCGCATCGGCGACGGCCGCAAGATCATGGCCCGCTACGGCAAGCGAGGCTTTTACACCAGCACGCTCTTCCGCATGGACCGGCCCATGGAGCGCGTGCTGCGGCGCAGCTTCGAGCTGGGCCGCTCCTTCATCGCGCAGGAGTACCAGCGCCAGCGGCTGCCGCTCTTCATGCTGTGGCGCGGTCTGCTGCTGCACATCATAGCCAATCCGGAGCAGCATTACCTCATCGGCCCGGTGAGCATCAGCGGCACCTACAGCCGCTTCTCGCGCACGCTCATCATGGAGTTCGTGCGCCTCAACTATTACGAGGAGGAGCTCGCCCGCCACGTGCACCCGCGCCACCGCTTCCGCGTGAAGCACGACAAGTCCGACAGGGAGGCCCTGGTGCAGGCCAGCATGGCCGATCTGAAGAAGATGGACCGCTTGATCGCCGAGGTGGACCCGCACGAGACCGCCATGCCCGTGCTGCTGAAGAAGTACCTGCTCCTCAACGCGCGCATCATCGGCTTCAACCGCGACCCGCGCTTCAACGATGCGCTCGATGGCCTGATGGTGCTGGACCTGAACAAGCTGCCGGAGAAGACCGTGGAGGACCTGCGGAAGGGGATGGAAGGCTGAAGGCTGGAAGAAGAAAACGGAGAGCAGGGATACCCGGTCGTTTCGCCGTCGAGCTTTCTGCAACCTGTATGGGGCTTGGCCGAACTTTGCGGAATGCCACCAACCACGATCGTCATGGGCGCGAGCGAGAAGCCGCAGCGCTATTCGAACATGGCCGTGCGGCGTTTGGCCGCCCTGGGGCTGCCGGTCCACGCGGTGGGTAGTCGGGCGGGCCTCATCGCGTCCACGCCGATCCATACCGAACTCCCGGCGGGCACCGAGGCGCACACCGTCACGCTGTACCTGTCGCCCGCGAACCAGGCAGATTGGGAAGCGCGCCTGCTGGCGCTGAAGCCGAAGCGCGTGATCTTCAATCCCGGAGCGGAGAATCCAGCATTCGCCGCTGCATTGCGCGAGGCCGGCATTGAGGTGGTGGCGGCCTGCACCCTGGTGATGCTCGCCACCGGCGGCTATTGAGCTCAGATGGTGCCGAGCACGCGCTTCGGGTACTCGAACCAGACGAAGTTGCCGAGCCCGCGTCCGGTCTCCTTCCAGGAATCGGCGACGAAGTCGATGCGCACCAGTCCGCAGGTGGGCAACTCGCCGGGGCCATCCCCGGTGAAATGCTCCACCGCGAGCGAGATGCCGGGGTTGTGCCCGAAGAGCATCACGCGGTGGGCATCGTCCGGCAGGCGGCTCACCACCTCGGCGATGGTCTCCGCCTCGGCGTGGTAGAGGCGGCGCTCGAGGGTGATGCGCTCCGCAGGCATGCCGAGCTCCCTGGCGAAGAAGCGCGCGGTGCTCTGCGCGCGGCTGGCATCGCTGCTCACGATGTGCGCGAGCGGCTCGCCCCGCTGCTTGAAGTGGCGGGCCATGGCCGGCGCATCGCGCAAGCCGCGCTCGTTCAACGGACGCTCATGATCGCTCTGGCCCGGATCGGCCCATGAGCTCTTGGCGTGGCGGCAGAGGTAGAGGGTGCGCACAGTGAGGTTGTGGGTTGAAGGTTGAAATCGTGGGGGTTGAGGGTTGAATACGAGAAGCGTGAAGGGTTGAATGCGAGGACGGCTGAGGGTTGCAGGTTGAACGTGACCGATTCCAGGACGCGAATCGCCGATCGGCTTTATACGTGCCGGCCTGCGTGCAGCCATGCCTCGAAGACGACGCGCAAGGAGGGGTAGCTGCCTGCGATGATCGCCGATAGTTCCTCGCGCGTGGCCCAGCGCGCTTCGTCGATGTCCTCTTCGTGCTGCGCAACCAACGGCTCCGTGCTCGAGGCCCGCATCCGGTACCAATCGGTGCGCTTGAGCTTCTCGCGTCCCTTCTCGGTGTAGGTGTGCCAAGTGCACGGCAGCGCCT
Organism: uncultured Chryseobacterium sp.; assembly: GCA_964517255.1. Classification (GTDB taxonomy): domain Bacteria; phylum Bacteroidota; class Bacteroidia; order Flavobacteriales_F; family PHOS-HE28; genus PHOS-HE28. Next base: position 400 of record CAZFBP010000284.1, on the reverse strand, counting down.
CCACGATGCGCAGGGTGCGCAAGCCGCATTCCTCCTGCACTTCGCGCACGGCGGCCACGGCGCTGGTCTCTCCTGCATCGAGTTTGCCCTTGGGCAGGTCCCAATGCCCGCGCCGATGGATCACCAGCAAGCGGCCGCGCTCATCCTGCACCGCGCCGCCGGCCGCGATCACCAATTGATGCGCGTCGCAGAATGCCCGCCACGCATCGAAGCCGTCGGCGCTGAAGAGCATCACCCCTTCCACTGTGGGCCGCTGCAACGCGGCGATCGCCCGCTGCACCTCGTCCGCTGCGCTCGCATTCACCAACAGCCAATGCTCGCGCACGGCCACATCGGGCGGCGCTGTGGATATCTCCACGGGCTTCCCTCCTACCCACACCACATACTTTCGCCGCATGGC